>JAUVXY010000042.1 GCA_030603375.1 Actinomycetes bacterium
ATATATCTTCTGGCAAATTCAATTCCACCATCTGATTTAATATACAAAAAACACTTAAACATCCTGTGTATCAATTTTACTATTCCTATTAAATTTTCATTCTTATCTGAAATAGTTTTTAATGCTTTTAGGGCATTGCCCCTGCTTCTGCTGCCAAGGTAATCAACAAGATCAAAAATATTGGATGGATTAATACTGTTTACAAGCGATTTTACTATCTTTTCATCAATAATTTTTTCCTTTTCAGAAATTATGTATGTACAAAGTTTTTCATACTCTGCTTTAAGCAAGCTGGATTCAAAGTTTACGCTTTCCGTTAAAACAGTAATTGCCCTATCAGTAAATTTAATGCCGTCTAATGCCGATTTTTCCCTTACCCATTTTCTAAGATTATCACTTAAAGGCGGCTTAAGTTTTTTAATCTGGCCAACTTTTTTCACAGCATCAATAAATTTGGAGTTAAGCTTATCTTTTGAAGCTGTAATAATAAAAACAATGCCGGCATCTTTACCGTTTGCTGATAAGAGAAGACCAGTCAGCATCTTTAGTAAACGCGAAGGCAGGTGATCTATATTTTTAATTACTACAATTTTTTTAGTTGAGAAGAAAGAAGGCATGCTTACAAAATTATTAAGATCCTCTTCATTGATTTCATCCAGCGCATCAAAAATTCTAAAGTCAGCATCAAAGTTAATTTTACTTTTTAAAAACTTCTTTATATTTCCAATTATATCATTTAAGGCAGAGCTGCTTTTGCTAATATATAAATAGCAGGGTTCCAAACTATCTAAATTTAAAATTTTTTTGGTTTTGCCGACTTTACTCATATCATTATTGATTTTAACATTTATGCACTTTTCATCCAATAATTGCTTTTTCTTTTTTTTGGTCAGATGAATTTGACCTGCTTAGATATTTTTTTAATATATAAAATAACGCCAGCAGTACAGCATAATATGTTATTACATGCTTCATGTAAAAATGGTCAAGACTGAGGAAACTAAAATCAAGTTTTCCAAGGAAAGCAGTTACCCGCAGGATATAAGTTATAAATATTGAGACTGGCTTTAAAATAAAAATACCCAGCGGCATCCATATCATGCTAAATACTGAAGATACAAACAATAGAAGCAGTACTGCATAAAATGCAGGTATTATTATAAGGTTAGCCGCTACCGCTACTGTTGATACGCCCCCAAAAAAATAGCTTATCGTTGGCGTTAGCACTGTCTGTACAGAAATGGTCAAAACAGCCATTCTTACTATATAGCTTTCCTTTATTTTAAATTTTGGAAATATTTTGCTTAAAAAGTTTAGCAATACAGGGCTGACAAAAATTATTGCTGCCATAGAGATGAAAGACAGCCAGAATCCTAAATCATAAAAAAAAGGAGGATTTGATAAAATCATCGCAATATATGTAAAATATAAAACTATTCTCTGGCTATATTCCCTGCCCCACATACCCGCAAGGATTATGAAAACAGACATAATGGTGGCTCTCTGCATGCTTGCTTTCTCTCCAACCAAAAAATTATAAATCAGCAGAAATATAAATATTAGCAGGAACGAAAAAGTAAAAAAATTAATTTTCCTAAAAATCCAATTAATAAAATATAATAAAATAGAAATATGCAGTCCTGAAATAGCCAGAAGGTGAAATACCCCGCTTTTTTTAAAATTTTCCAGCACATAGCCGGGGACATCATTCTTATTTCCTAAAACAAGCGCCTCTGCAATAGATGCACTTTCAGAATTAAGGCTTTTGAAATAAACATTTTTCAAATGCTTATACACTCTGCCCCTAAACCTGAATATTTTATAAACAAAGTTATCAGGCATAATTCTTTTAACATTACTTACTTCTGATACAAAAATGAGCTCATCAGAATTTTTTAAATAAGTATCTTTGCTGAGATTTATATAACCATCAACCCTGATGTAATCATCTCTTAAAAGGAACTTGCAATCACAATTTTTTATTTTTACCTTAATGGGGTCATCCGCTTTAAAGGTTATGCCTGTATCCCTGTCTTCTCTTACAATCAGGGCCCTGCCGGTTTCCAGCAGAAAATATAAATTTCCATAGCTGTATTTTGGATAGCTGGCAACTCTTCCATCTAAAATTATATTTTGTCTGCTGCTGCCTTTATGCTTTTCTATTAAGTAAAATATATTTTTGCTTTCCCTGTAATTGTACGCACTAAAGTTTACATACCCGATAAGTAAAAAGGCAAAAAACGAAACAACTATAATAACTGCGGACAAAATTTTTTTATTATCCTCCAGCCTATCTTCTATACTTTTATGTAAAAGCTTCTTTACTGTAAAAAATCCTGATACTGAAATTAAAATTATAGTAAAAAGCGCATAAAAGACATTTAAATAAATGCCCGCAGGATATTTGCTGCCAACATAAGAGCCTGCAGTCAGCCCAACGGCCCACAATAAATAATAATATTTCATACTAAATATGTATCAGCTCTTTAATTTTTTCATACTTTTTTTCTCCTATGCCGTTTACTTTCTTTAAATCCTCTTTATTTTTAAAAAGACCGAATTTGCCTCTGTAGTCAATTATACTCTGGGCAGTTATAGGGCCAATTCCCGGCAAAGATTCCAATTCCCTCTTGCCGGCATAATTTATATTTACAATTCTGCTGGCCGCAAACATGCTGCCTGCATCGCCATTGGAATAATTGTCACTTGAGAAAAATGAACCGCTGTTTTCCCCAACTTCTTCCCTGGATGGGATATATATTCTCTGGCCATCAAGCACTTCTCCTGCTAAATTTATTATTTCCAGGCAGGCTTCTTCTGAAGCTCCGCCGGCAAGATCTATAATATCTACGATTCTTAACCCTTCTTCTACTTCATATACGTCAGGATTTAATATCTGCCCGCATATATAAACTTTTATGAGAGCAGCATGATTTTTTAAATTTTCAACTTTATCATTGTCAAATTTTATTTTCTCATCTACAAAATTTACTATTTCATCGCCGCTGTCATCACTGTTGCTGTAGTATGTGCCCAGGTTAAATTTTTCATATATACCGCTACTCTCAGAATCTGAGTAATAACTCTCAAGGATATTTTCTTTCCTCTTTATATCCATTCTTTGATTGATAAAAACTATAGAGAATATTACTGCCATAAAAACAAGCAGTCCAAAAACTATCTGGTAGAAATGTTTTTCCCTGCTGTATTTAACTCTGTCCGCCATGCATCTAATTTTATTAATTTTTTCCTTAATATTTAATGGGTCCATCCTGCTTCCAATTTTTTAATTGTGTTTTTGTGTTTTTGTATAATTACATATTAGTTCAAATCTTACTGTTATTCAAGATAAAGTTTTTGTTTTTTAATAACCCAGAATTGACCAATGTAAAACTTTGGTAAAGCCATGAGATAACATGGAAACAAGAACTGCAGTTGTGTCAATTGACATGCAAACATACATGTGTTACTTTTGGCAAAGCTGAGTGATAGTAATAAATTATGAAAACAGAACTGCATGGAACCATAATTTTGAAAGAAGGAGAAGGCAATGGCCAAAAAAATATTACTGCTTATAGAAAATGAATTTAGGGATGAGGAAGCAGTCTATCCATATTACAGGTTTATAGAAGCGGGCTACGACGTTAAAATCGTAGGACCTGAAATGGGCAAGGAATATAAAGGAAAATTTGGTTTTACGATGAAATCAGATATTGCAGCCTCAGGAATTTATATGGGTGATGTAGCAGCAGTTATTATACCCGGAGGCAATGCACCGGATAAAATGAGAGTTTCCAGAAGCATGGTAAATCTGGTTAAGGATGCTTTCAGCCAGCATAAAATAATTGCAGCTATCTGCCATGGGGGACAGCTTCTTGTAGAAGCAGATGTAGTAAGAGGCAAAAAAGTTACCGGCTATAAGGCAATCGCAACTGACCTCAAGAATGCAGGAGGCAAGTACGTAGACGAAGAAGTTGTAGTAGACAATAACCTTGTTACCTCAAGGATTCCTGACGACCTTCCAGCATTTTGCAGGACTACGCTGGAATTAATAAAGGCCTGCAATAAAGAATAATATATTTTCTTTTTAGCCTTTAACCACAATATTTACAAGTTTGTCGGGTATTACTATTTTTTTAATAATTTCCCTGCTGCCTATAAATTTTTTTATTCGCTCAGAATTAAGAACATAATCTTCAATTACTTCAGCAGAAATACCTGCTGGTAAGTTCTTTTTATCACGAATTTTCCCATTTACCTGAAAGACTATTGTTATCAGTTCTTCTTTAGCAATCTCTTCATCATGCTCTGGCCATGACACCTTGTGAATGCTCCCTTTGTTCCCCATTCTTGACCAAAGCTCTTCTGTTATGAAAGGAGTTACGGGAGAAAGCAAAATCAATAATTTTTCAGTTAATTCCTTAAGCAGGGCTATATTTTTCTTACTGTCTTCTGCCTCTTCATTATACTTATACATTAAATTCACAAGCTCCATAATAGCGCTTATAGCAGTATTAAAATTAAATCTGTCAAGTATGTCGACAGTGACTTTCTTTATGGTTTGGTGCAGTTTCCTATATAATTCTTTTTCCAGCTTATTCAGGTTCCCGCTTATATCACCGCGCTCTCCAGCAGCATTAATTAGTCTTGTATTGTCAATTACTAATCTGCGTACCCTGCTCAAAAACCTGTTTGCACCCTCTACTCCACTATCATTCCAATCAACAAGGCTGCCGGCAGGCCCCATAAAAAGTATATACAGCCTTAACGTGTCAGCACCATACTTATCGTAAATCTCTGATGGATTAACAATATTGCCCCTTGATTTTGACATTTTCTGCCCATTTAAATTTACTACTCCATGTGGAAAATACTTCGTAAAAGGCTCCTTAAACTTTATGAGCCCGCTATCATATAAAACTTTATTAAAAAATCTTGAATATATAAGATGCATTGTCGCATGCTCTATACCGCCAATATATTGATCAACCGGCATCCAGTAATCTACTTTACCGCTGTCAAAAGCTCCATCACTATAATGCGGACTGCAGTACCTTAAGAAATACCATGATGAACAAACAAAGGTATCCATGGTATCTGTTTCCCTTTTTGCTTTTCTGCCGCATTTTGGGCAAGTTGTATTAACAAACTCTTTACAATAAGCAAGCGGTGAAAGGCCTGTTGGTTTAAAATCCACGTCATAAGGAAGCAGTACAGGCAAACTTTCCTCTGGCACCGGGACAATGCCGCAGCTGTCACAGTAGATAATTGGTATCGGGGCACCCCAATACCTCTGCCTCGAAATTAACCAGTCTCTTAGCTTGTAACTGACGCCGGACTTGCCAATCCCTTTTTCTTCAAGATAAGAAATAATTTTTTCCTTGCCTTTGCCTGAATTAATCCCGCTAAAATTTCCGGAATTTACCATTATTCCTTCACCTGTATACGCGCACTTTAATTTTTCGTGGACTTTTCCATCCGGAGATATAACTTCCCTTATAGGAATGCCGTACCTGGAAGCAAACTCATAGTCTCTTTCGTCATGTGCCGGAACAGCCATTACTGCGCCTGTTCCATATTCCAGTAAAACATAATTAGCAATCCATACTGGAATCTTTTCGCCATTTATTGGATTTACAACATACCTCCCGGTAAAACAGCCGATTTTTTCTACTTCAGCCGCTCCCCTTTCCATATCGCTCTGGCCCAGTATCCTGCTTCTTACCTTATTTATTTCTTCTTTATGCTTATCATCTACAACTATCTTGTCCACAAGCGGGTGCTCGGGAGCAATAATAAAAAATGTAGCGCCATATAAGGTATCCGGCCTTGTAGTAAATACAGGTATGGTAATATCTTCAGCAGCATCAGCAAGCTTAAATTTAACCTCAGCGCCTTCGCTTCTTCCAATCCAGTTCTTCTGAATGGTAAGAACCCTCTCGGGCCATCCCTTGAGAAGATCCATATCATCTAAAAGCCTCTGAGCATATTTTGTAATTTTAAAAAACCACTGTGAAAGAGTCCTTTTTGTAACAACACTGTCACATCTTTCACACTTTCCTGAAATTACCTGTTCATTTGCAAGCACTGTCTGGCATGAACTGCACCAATTAACTGGGGCTTCTTTTTTTTCTGCGAGCCCCATCCTGTAAAACAGAAGAAAAAACCATTGTGTCCACTTGTAATAATCAGGACTTGAAGTAATTATTTCATCTTCAAACTCATAACTCATTCCCATCCGCTTGAGTGCTTTTCTCATTTTGTCTATGTTGGCCCCGGTGTTATCTTTTGGATGTGTTTTACTTTTAATAGCTGCATTTTCTGCCGGCAGCCCAAAAGCATCATACCCGATAGGATGAAGCACGCTGTATCCTTTTCTTGCAATTATCCTTGCTATAACATCTCCAATTGTATAATTTCTTGCATGCCCCATATGCGGTTTGCCTGAAGGATATGGAAACATCTCTAGAACATAGTACTTAGGTTTATCATAATCAGATCTAAGAGAATATATTTTTTCTTTGTCCCATATTTTTATCCACTTTTTTTCCATAGCCAGAGAGTCATAAACCTCAGCTTCTGTAGTCTCCTCCAAAATTTGTCCTCTCTACAATAAAGTTCTCTTTAATTTTATTTCCATTTTATTACTTTAGAATCTTTCCATAATCTTTCAAGATTATAATATGACCTGTATTCATCTGTAAAAATGTGTACAACGAAGCTATCGTAATCCAGGAGTATCCAGTTGCCATCTTCTATGCCGCTTTTATTTATAAGGTATGTATTAAGCTCCTTAAGCCCTGAAACTATCTCTTCCCCTATTCTTTTTGTAAGCCTTGTATTGTTTGCACCTATAATAACAAAATAATCAGTAATGATGAGCCTTGATTCCATGTCAAGAATTTTGATATAGCTTGCCTTCTTTTCGTCTGCTATTTTAGCTATAAACTTCACTGCTTCTAAATTATTTTTAAAACTTAATTTTATCTTTTTACTTTCTTTTATTTTACCCTCACTTCCTTGTATAGTCACTTCCCAAAATTATAGTAATATCAACATTTTCAGCATTATCCTGTGAACTCTTTATGACGCCGGCACCAAGAAATTCCTGTATTTGTCTGGCCAGCTCTTCCACTCCATCTCTGGAAGTGGAGTAAATTATTTCAGTTTGCGTATAATCCCAATTGTCAGCATCCCTGGTTTCCGCTACTTCTAAAACTTTCTCCTGCGCATTAAAATGTTCACTAATTAATCCGGCAACAGTTGCGGCAAGTTTACTTGTCCCTTCTCCATTTAATACATTTATCTTTATTGCTTCATCCGATGCCTCAGATTCTTCATCCTCGAGTGGTTTGTATTCATAATCATGGCCCAACACAATTATAATGTCTGGCTCTGCTTTAACTTCTTCTCTTACAGATATATTTCCGGCTTTTAGCACATCCTTTATGTCCTCTGCTGCAGCCATCACGTACGCTTCACCTGAATTAACTATAATTTCTGTAGTATTAGAATTATCTGCGTTTCCTATTTTGGCAATATTATATTTATCTTTGCCATTATCATATTTTAAATTCATTAAAATTTCAGAAACACTGGCAGCAAGACCGGGTGTCCCGACACCATTTAACACGGCTAAACTGACAGTCTCGCCGGTAACAGTTTCCTCTTCTTCTACCGTTTCTTCCTGTGCAAATATTTCAGAAACTTGCGATATATCGGGAACATAAAATATGCTTCCTTCCAGATCCACTGACGTAACATCCAAAGCAAAAGATTTATTCTTTTCCGCTTCTATCTCAGAAAAGGTTGCTATTAGTTTGCACAATTCTTCATCGTTTAGATCAGTGTCAATATAATTTTTAATTAAAGCCAAATTAGATGATAAATCTTCCTCATTTTCTCCAGCAATTTCTTTTACTATGGAGTTAATAATCAATCTTTGTTTTAAAATATTTTCTATTGGAACATCGCCTCTGATACCGCTAAAATACAGGAGGAAATTTACAGCCGTTTTCCCATTGATTAAATTTACTCCCTGTTTTAGCTCTTCCTCTAAATTATCGCTCCCTTTTATGACAACAGGCTCATCAAGTTTAATTTCTATTCCATCTAATTTATTTACGGCAGTATAGACATCGATAAGTATGTGGTGGTCTGCCCCCATGCCTAATCCAGTCTCCAAAGTCAGGCGCATCAGGTCCATTCCTCCATATTTTACAGACTTATCTACACTTTCCAATCCGAACCCTGGAATTTCCATTAAAGTCTTCGTCGGTACGTGCAAAGAAACTAACTCTTCTCTGCTGCTATTATAATTTGTAAATAAAATAGAATTTATTTCAGGCTCCAGTAAATTTTCCCTCGCGCCTGCAATTACAATATTTACATCCTGCTCCAGCTGCAGAAGCTGCGGTATGGTAATGCTTTCCTCTTCAGATATTTCACCTCGTGAAAAATATTTATTTTTTATGAACCTATATCCAAATACAACTCCTGTCGCTACCAGTGTCAATACAGCCATTATCAAAATGGTAGACAGTATCAGTTTTTTCCTCTTGCGGCGCTCTTTTATTCTTTTAATACGGTAGCCATCACCTGCGTGATCTTTCTTATCGTAATCCACAAATTCAAAATCATCATCATTAAAAAAATCATCTCCAGGATTTTTGTCGTCCTTGTCTCTATCGTTATAGCTTTCATACTCATGATAATTTTCTTCTTTTTTATAATCTTCTTCCTCGCGGCCGGAACTGCCGTTAAAATTTTTATCTTCTGGTGACATATTACTTACCTCCACATATACTATTCCAAATTTTACTTGTATCAGGATGCAGCAGTTTATTTCTTTTTATGACATAAATTATAGTACTTCTGTAAATCTCAAGTAAACATAAATTAATATTATTAATGGATAAATTTCTAAAATTATCTATGCCTTCATAACTTCTGCCTTCTTCAACCTTGTCAGATATAAATAATATCTTATCTTCAAGGCTCATATCGCAGTACCCGATAGTATGGAATTTAATTGCTTTCAGTATTTTCTCATCACTGATGCCAAAATCCCTTTTAACTAAATAATCGCCCACAAAACCATGTATTAGAGACTGGCAGTTCAGTTCAAACTTATTTATATTTAATTTATTTTTTTTTACTGTTTCAACCAGTTCCATGTAGTCATATATTTTACCATAATCATGGAGTATGCATGAAACACTTAACCGATAATATATTTCTCTTTTGCTGTCTTCTGTGTGCTTGCCCTCTGTCTCATCACGCTTAGCTTCTGGTTTAAAATGCAGATTAGCAAGTTTCTGAGCATATTTTAAGGTTCCCATGCTGTGAGAGTACAGACCAGGAGGCATAACAGATTTAATTTTTTCTACTAATCCCTTTAGATTCTCTCTTTGTTTTTCACTTAAAATAAGTTTATCCATATAGCCCATGCTTTAATATATAGCTGCGCACCCCTCCCGGAAGCAGATAGCTTATCGGTCTATTATTTTTAACTCTGTTTCGTATGTCTGTAGATGAAATGGCAAGCGCTGGAACTTCCATCACAAATATTTTTTCTCCCTTATTATTTTTTGAATTAAACAGCTTTTTTTCTAAACCTTTCATTCGGGATAAATTATAGCCGGGTCTTGTAGCTGCGATAAATTTACAGAGAGAAACTATTTCCTCAGTATTTTTCCAGGCAAGTATTTCAAGTATTGCATCCGCCCCTGTTATAAAATAAAGAGTTGCATCGGTACCATATATTTTTCTTAGCTCCCTTACGGTATCTATAGTGTAAGACTTGCCTTTTCTATCTGTCTCTATCCTTGACACCAAAAAATTTTTATCTGAAGCAGTGGCTATAACTGTCATTAAATATCTATCTTCAGAACTTGCAATGTCTTTGCCTACCTTATGAGGCGGATCTCCTGTTGGTATAAAAATAACTTTATCTAAATTAAACTGTCCCAATGCTTCCTGAGCTGTTACCAGATGCCCGAAGTGGATAGGATTGAAGGTTCCCCCCATAATTCCAATCCTTTGTATGGTTCTCCTGCCTTTTTTTATGTCTTTTTCTGTATCTGTTGTGTAATCCTTGTCGTTCAACTTTCTTTCTTCCTCGCTTTTATACATTTATTTTCTTATATGCACTTTGCCCCGCACCGGCATCTTAAGTGTGTTTGCATATTAC
>JAUVXY010000095.1 GCA_030603375.1 Actinomycetes bacterium
GCCATATCTTACTCATTTATTCTTCCTTTTTTGCCCAATAGTTCATATGGATACCCCCATATTTTTATAAAATTTTCCGAGTATTTGGGGTCAAAAATATCTTCCTTATCATATGTGGCAAGCTCTTTGTCATACAGTGAATACTTTGACTTTCTTCCCACAACTGAAAAATTTTTATATCCCAGCTTAACTTTAATAATTCCTGAAACATATTTTTGACTTTCGGTTATAAAAGACTCCAGGCAAACTCTAAGGGGTGTAAACCACAACCCATAGTATACCATTTCTGCCATTTTCTCCTCAATTAAATATTTATAATGCACAAGTTCTCTGTCTAAAACTAAAGCCTCCAGCTGCTTGTGGGCTTCCATAAGCAATACCGCAGCAGGAGATTCGTAGATTTCCCTTGACTTTATGCCTATAAGCCTGTTTTCAACCATATCTATTCTTCCTATGCCAAAGGACCCGGCAATTTTATTTATTTTTTCTATTATCCTGGCAGGATGCATTTTTTCTCCATCTACAGCCACAGGAATGCCGCCTTCAAACTCTATTTCTATATATTCAAACTCATTTTGATTCTTTGTTATTTTTGTCCACTTAAATATATCTTCAGGAGGTTCTTCCCATGGATCTTCAAGTATTCCGCATTCGATACTTCTGCCCCATAAATTTTCGTCGATGCTGAAAGGGCTTTTCTTTGTAACATTTATTTTCATATTATGCTTTTTGGCATATTCTATCGCCTTATCCCTCGGAATGTTCCATTCTCTTTGAGGAGCAATTATTTTTAATTCCGGATTTAAGCTTCTTATCCCCACATCAAATCTTACCTGATCATTGCCTTTAGCTGTACAGCCATGGGCAACTGCCTTAGCGCCCTCTTTATTTGCTTCTTCAACTAATTTTTTAACAATAAGAGGTCTTGCTATAGCAGTAGCAAGCGGATAATTTTTCTCATACTTTAAATTTGCTTTAATTGAAGGAAATATATAATCTTTTATAAATTCTTCCTTTGCATCTATGATTATTGCTTTGCATGCTCCCAAATCTAATGCTCTCCTGTATGCATCTTCAAAATCATCAGGCTGCCCGCAGTCTATAAGTGCAGCTATCACATCCATATTATATTTTTCTTTAATCCAATTTATGGATATTGATGTATCAAGACCGCCTGAATACGCTAAAACTACTTTTTCTTTCATCTTGCCTGTTTCCTTTCTTACAATATACTTATTTCTGTATTTCCTGTTACTGAACTTACCATTTCAGTTAAACCCTGCATCATTTTTGTCTTATCTACAGGTTCTGTATTAAATTCATTATTTTTTTTGCATTATTTTCATTATCCATGATGCTGATAATAGTATCATCTCCAGCAACTGTTCCTAAAACTTCAACAAAATTCATCCCGTCTATAAGAGCAGCAACTCCCTGAGCTTCGCCGGGATAAGTTTTAATAACAATTATATTATTGGCCCTATCAATTGATACAACGCAGTCTTTAAACTTAGATTTTAATTTTTCCATACTAAAAATTGCGCTTTCAGAATATTTATTTTCTACAGTATAATATTCATTTTGTTTATAATTTCTAACTTTAGCTACACGCAGATAATTCATATCTCTTGAGATTGTGGATTGCGTAACCAGGTATCCTCTTTTTTTTAATTTTTCCATCAACTCTTCCTGAGAAGATACTTTGTCATTTTTTATTATTTCTTTTATAGCTTTTAGTCTTTCTGTTCTACTCATTTTTCTAAATCATAAATCATGTTAAATATGTTTTACTGCTTAACCGCAGCAGTTTCCAGTGTAAACCGAACCTATAACTTAATATTTGAATATATATAAACCATTAATGCTTTTTGGGCATATAATCGATTTTCCGCCTGCTGCCAAACTATAGATTTGTTTCCATCAAGAACATCCGAGATTATTTCCTCTCCCCTATGAGCCGGCAGGCAATGCATAATTTTTACATTTTCCTTAGCATAAGAAAGGAGACTGGAGTTTACCTGAAACTTCTTTAAATAACTTATCTTTTCACTACTTTCATCATCTCCCATGCTCACCCAGACATCTGTATATATTATATCTGCATTTTTTGCCGCTTCAGCTGGATTTGATGTTATGCATATATTGCTACCGCTGCTTTTTGATTGTTCTTCTGCACATCTTAAGATTTTATCTGATGGCCTGTAATTGTCAGGACAGCCAACAGTTATATCCAATCCCAATTTTGTAAAGCCGATAAGCAGGCTATCTAAAACATTGTTGCTGTCCCCTACATATGAAAATTTTATATCTTTCCTCAGTAAACCGTTTTCATGCAACGTTAGCAAATCAGATAAAATCTGACACGGATGGTAAAGATCAGTCAGCCCGTTTATTACCGGGATACTGCTATTGTCAGCAAAATTTTTTACTGTTTCATGCTTATATGTCCTTATAACAACGCCGTCAAGATATTTTGAAAAAATTATTGCAGAATCTTTAAAAGTCTCCCCCCTGTTTATCTGCAAGCTTTTAGAATCAAGATATATGCAATTTCCCCCTAACTGTCTTATTCCTACTTCAAACGAAAGTCTTGTTCTTGTTGACTGCTTGTCAAACAGCAGGGCCAAATTTTTACCAGAAAGCAAGTTTTTATATAACTGCCCATCTTTTTTTATCTTAACAGCAATGTTTATAATATGTTCAATTTCTTCCTTTGTATAATCTTTTAAGGTTAAAAAATCCTTGTGTCCTTTTTTAATTTTATCTTTCATCTCTTACAGATCCTTAATATTTTTATTTAACCAATTTATAAGTGTATTTATATTCTTTTTTGTTACTATCAAGGTCGGCAAAAATCTTAAAGTTTCAGCTGAAATTTTATTTATAACTATACCATCACTTAGCGCTTTTTTTACAAGATCATCAGCTACGGGCTGGCTAAACTCCATCCCTATCATCAGCCCCATCCCCCTTACCTCTTTAATTATGGAATATTTATCTGCTAACTGTTTTAACTTATTCATAAAATAATTGCCAAGAACTTTTGCCCTTTCCGGAAGATTGTTCTTTACCATATATTCAATGACCGCACATCCTGCAGAACATGAGGCAGCATTGCCGCCGAAAGTTGAACCATGACTTCCGGGTTTAAATACAGACGCTACTTCACTGGTGGATATTATCGCGCCTATGGGCATACCGCCGCCCAGGCTTTTTGCTACTACCATAATATCAGGGGTAACCCCAAAGTTCTGATATGCAAACATACTTCCAGTCCTGCCAAATCCTGTTTGGATTTCATCCAGTATTAAAAGTATGCCATTTTTATCACAAGCTTCCCTGATCTGTACCATAAACTTTTTATCTGCTACATTAACGCCACCCTCGCCCTGTACAGGTTCAATTATGATGGCGCATGTATTGGCATTAATTTTTTCTTTTACCGAATCAATGTCATTTAATTCAGCGTATTTAAAACCTTCAAGTATTGGTTTAAACTCATTTTGTTTTTCAGGCTGTGCAGTTGCTGCGAGCGCGCCAAGCGTTCTTCCGTGAAAGGATTTATGAAACGAAATAATCTCAAATCTTTTTTCAGAATGAAATTTTTCCATAGAGTATTTCCTTGCAAGTTTGATGGCACCTTCCACAGACTCTGTACCGCTGTTTGCAAAAAATACTTTTTGCCCAAATCCTGTTATTTCACATAGCTTTTTTGCCAGCTCTACCTGCGGCTCATTATAATAGATATTTGAAGACTGCATAATTTTACCTATTTGCTGTTTTACCTTCTTTACAACAAAACTGTTGCTATGTCCAACATTCAAACAGCCGTATCCAGCTATAAAATCCAGATACTTTTTACCATCCGCATCCCACAGGTACTGCATTTTTGCCCTTGTAAACACCACCGGCAGCCTGTTGTAAGTAGGCATTAAATATTTACTTCCCTCAGCATAAATTTCTAAATTTTTATTAAAGTTTTCTTTTTTCATAAATTTTATCTTTCCATAATGCTATTTTTAATACAATTATATTCTTAACAACCTTATTGGCAGCCTTAATCTGTAATCATTGTGCCAATCCCCTTGTCAGTAAAAATTTCAACCAAAATAGAGTGCTCAACGGTTCCACTTAAAATATGTGCCCTGCCTACTCCTCCTTCCAATGCTTTTATACATGCCTTAACTTTTGGAATCATACCAGAATTTATTTCGCCGCTTTTAACCATTTGGAGGCATTTTTCTGATGTTAGTCTTGAAACAAGTTTTTCTTTTCCATCTGTATATTTAATAATTCCATCAACATCGGTAAGAAGAATCATCTTTTTTGCTTTTACTGATTTAGCTATTTCACATGCACATGTATCAGCATTTATGTTGTAAATATTTCCGCATCCATCCACTCCCAAAGAAGTTATGACTGGTATATATTTATCGTTTAGAATATTTACTATAAAATCTGAATTTATGTCATTAATTGTCCCCACATACCCTAAATCTATATTTTTGCCATTCTTTTTATACTGTTTTTTGCTGCACTGGATAAAACTGGCATCATTGCCGGATATCCCTATGGAAATTTTCCCATGCTTGTTTAAAAACGATACTATTTTGACATTAATATCGCCAATAAGCACCGTCTTTACTATGTCTATTGATTTTCTATCAGTTACCCGCAAGCCGTCTACAAATTTTGTCTTTATGCCTTTTTCCTCCATGAGCTTTGTGATCTGTTTGCCGCCTCCATGTATTAAAACAATTTTCATCCCAACATACTTCATAAGAATTAAATCATTTAATACGCTCTGGAGAATGGCATCTTTTTCCATCATGCTGCCGCCAATCTTTACAACTACTATTTCACCAAAATATTGTTTTATGTATGGCAATGACTCCAGCAGTACCTCGACCTTACCCATGTATAAGTCTTCCTGCATTTTTTCATCCTCAGAATAATATTCTATTTCACCTTTATTTTTTATCTTCATACTCTTCATTATTGCATATCTTTAATAATTTTAATCAATACTTTTAAGAAAATATACCATTTTTAGCCAGCCCTTCCATCTCGCTGAACCCCATCATGATATTCATGTTCTGAACTGCCTGGCCTGCTGCCCCTTTTAGCAAATTGTCAATTGCCGTAAAGATTTTTAGAGTATGTGTCCTGCTATCCCAGCTAAATCCGATATGGCACATATTGGTGCCCACCACATCTTTTAGCTGAGGTATCTTTTCACCCAAAAATTTAACAAAATATGAATCTTTGTACATTTGTTTATAAATTTTATGAAAACTTTCAGTTAAATTATAATCTTTTGCCTGCAGCTCCAGCTTGCAATAAATGGATGTAAATATCCCCCTGTCCACCGGAAGAAGGTGCGGGGTAAAACATACATTAATTTTTTCACCATATATTTTTTCAATCTCCTGCTCCATCTCGCCAATATGCCTGTGCATCACAGGTGAATATGCGTAAAAGTTATCATTTAAATTGCAGAAAAGGTACTCCTGCTTTAATTTCCTGCCTGCACTTGTAACGCCTGATTTGGAATCGACTATTATGCTGCTTACTTTTACACTCTTATTTTTTAAGATAGGAGCAACCCCAAGCAGTACTGACGTTGGGTAACAACCGGGATTAGCTATATATCTGCTTTTCTTTATTTTGTCCCTATGGATTTC
>JAUVXY010000062.1 GCA_030603375.1 Actinomycetes bacterium
AAATAATTTTTTAATTGATTTAGACAAAATAGATAGAACCATTGCAGGAAAAACAAAGATTATGTACATAAATTACCCAAATAATCCAACATCTGCCTCATGTGATGTAAAATTTTTTTCAAATATTGTAGAGTTTGCAAAAAAATATAATATCATTATTTGTCATGATAATGCTTATTCCGATATTTATTCTGATAGTAAAAATAAACCTGCAAGTTTTTTAAATGCTAAGGGTGCAAAAGAAGTTGGAATAGAGTTTAATTCCTTGTCTAAAACCTTTAACATGACTGGCTGGCGTATAGGATACGCAGTTGGCAACAGTGAAATCATAAAAAGTTTTGGGAAATATAAGACAAATGTAGACTCAGGTGTCTTTAATGCTATCCAGTATGCTGCTGCAGAAGCATTAAAAAATCCTGATGGATATATCCAATACAATAACAGTGTTTACAACAAAAGAAGAAAGGCTGTTACAGAATTTCTCGATGAGGTTGGTGTAAAATATTACAAGTCAAATACTACAATATACGTCTGGGCAAAGGTACCTAATGGGTTTACGTCTGAATCTTTTTCCGAGATGCTGCTCGATAAATCAAATGTAGTGGTTACTCCGGGGAGTGCATTCGGCAGCTATGGTGAGGGGTATTTCAGGATATCACTTACAATAAATGATGAAAAACTTAATGAGGCACTATACAGAATGCGCGATGTTGTATGAGGGAGGCTGTGGCTTATAAAATAAAAAATGATGGAGTACAAACATATTTATAAAAAAAAGGAAAGTGCTCTTTTAATATTTGTTCAGTTTAAAAGTTTTGGTAACAATGAAAATCGGAAACCAGACAAGAAATATTTAAGTGAGAGTATTGCTGAGCTAAAAAATTTAGCTATTAGTGCAGGTGCTGAAGTAGGAGCAACACTTGAATTTAATCAAATAAAACCGAGTCCAAAATATTTTATTAGTAAGGGTAAATTAGAAAAAGCTAAGATTATAATTCGCGAAAAGAATATAGATCTAACAATTTTTAATAACGAGATAACTCCTGCACAACAAATTAACCTTCAAGAAAAGTTAGGTATTAAAATTATAGACAAAACCGCATTAATACTTGATATTTTTGCCCAAAGAGCACACAGCAGGGAAGGGAAGCTTCAGGTTGAGCTTGCACAGTTAAACTACATTTTGCCAAGACTTACAGGAAAGGGAATTCAGCTGTCAAGACTTGGCGGCGGAATTGGAACAAGAGGACCGGGTGAAATGAAGCTGGAAGTTGACAGACGGAGGATAAGAAAAAGAATAAGCTTACTTGAGAAAAAAATTAGCAAGGTTGGAATTCAAAGAAATGTACAGAGGAAAAAAAGGGAAGAAAATAATATCTTTAAAATAGCGCTTGTCGGCTATACTAATAGCGGAAAATCAACACTTTTAAATGCTGTAACCAATTCTGATATTTATACAAAAAATATGTTGTTCTCAACACTTGATTCAACTACCAGAAAATTAAACGTAGCAGAAGGCCTGGAAGTTTTAATTTCAGATACAGTAGGTTTTATTGAAAAATTACCCCATCAGCTTATTGCTTCATTTAAATCCACATTAGAGGAAGTGCGGAGGTCAGATCTTCTCTTATTAATTGCAGATGCAAGCAGCAGTAACTGCGAACATCACATTGTAAGCGTAAAAGAAGTATTAAAAGAACTAAATGTTTACCATAAACCAATATTTTTAGTATTTAATAAGATTGACAAAGTAAGTAAAAATAAACTGCTGAGCATAAAAATGAAGTATAAAAATGCAATATTTATATCTGCTCTGGAAAAAACAGGTATAGACGATCTTTATAATAAGGTAAAAGAGATAATTGAAAAAGATTATTTATCAATTACTGTAAAAATTCCATATAGTGACAATAAGCTTATCTCTTATCTTTATGATAATTGTCAGATAATTAAAAAGGAATACTGCAAAGATGGTATATTGCTATTATTAAAGGCAGATTCAAAATATTATTCCGAACTTACAAAATATATTTATAAATAAAAAAATTTAGAAATATTTTCTTACTACCCCGATTACTTTTCCTAAAATTTTTATATTCTTAACAAGGATAGGCCGCATATGATCGTTTTCGGGCAGTAATTTAATTTGTTTGGTATCTTTAAAAAATCTTTTTATTGTTGCCTCATCTTCCAGAAGGGCCACAATTATTTCTCCGTTAATGGCTGATTCCTGTTTTCTAACTACTACATAATCTCTGTCAAGAATTCCGGCATTAACCATGCTATCTCCTCTGACACGCAGCATAAATACTTCTTTTTGCCCTTTTACAAAATCAGATGTAAGCGGATAATAATCTTCAATATTTTCTTCTGCCAGTACAGGGATTCCTGCTGCAATAGTTCCCACTAATGGCACAAAGACAAGATTATTTGTTGTATTGTCAGGGAAACCTGAATCATTCTCATGGTAAAGCAGTGAAATAGCACGCGGCCTGTTTGAGTTTCTTTTAATATAGCCCATTTTTTCTAACTTTTTTAGATGTGAATGTACTGTAGCAGATGAACTCAAATCTACTGCGCTTGCTATTTCTCTTATTGTTGGGGGATAACCGGTTCTCTTTATTTCTCTTGCTATGAATATAAGTATCTTATTTTGTCTTGAACTAATTTCTTTTTTATTTTTTTCCATGATCAATTAACCAAACTGCTTGCTTTTTTATGGATTATAGCAAAATATATGCAGTATGGCAAACATAGGTTCGTTTTTATAATTTTTATAAATTATATTTACTTATCTTCGTCTTTGATCCAGGACATCATCTTTCTAAGTTTTTTACCAACTTCTTCTATTAAATGGTTTTTCTCTTTGTTCTTTATAGAATTATACACAGGCCTGCCAGCTCTATTTTCAAGTATCCAGTCTTTTGCAAATTCGCCAGATTGGATATCCTCTAATATCTTTTTCATGTTTTTTCTGGTATCAGACGTTATAACTTTTTTGCCTATTAGCATATCTCCATATTCAGCAGTGTCACTAATAGCTTCTCTCATTCCGGTTATGCCTCGTTCATAAATTAAATCTACAATTAGTTTTAATTCATTGCATACTTCAAAATATGCTATTTCTGGCTGATAGCCTGCTCCAACAAGTGTGTCAAATCCAGCTCTTATCAGTTCAGTGGTTCCGCCACACAGTACTGCCTGCTCGCCAAATAAGTCTGTCTCTGTTTCTTCTTTAAACGTGGTAGTTATGATTCCAACTCTTCCGGCTCCTATCGCTCTAGCGTAAGCTAAAGCATGTTGTTTTGCTTTTTTTGAATAGTCCTGATAAACAGCTATAATAGCTGGAACACCGCTGTTCTCTTTATACATTCTTCTTACAATGGAACCCGGTCCTTTAGGTGCGACCATTACAACATCAATGTTGTCACCAGGAATTATTTGATTAAAATGAATGTTGAAACCATGAGCAAAACATAGTATATTGCCTTCTTCAAGGTTAGGCTCAATGTATTCATAGAAAACATCTTTTTGAACATCGTCAGGGATAAGAACTGTGATAACATCTGCTTTTTTAGAAGCCTCGTCTGTAGCGTAAACTTTAAAACCATTTTTTTCTGCTATAATCCATGATTTACTTCCCTTAACTTCTCCAACAATAACATCTATCCCGCTATCTCTTAGATTCTGTGCATGTGCATGCCCTTGATTGCCATAACCTATTATTGCGACTTTTTTATCTTTTAGGGTATCCATGCTTATGTCTTTGTCATAAAAAATCTCTGCCATTTTTCCTCCTGCTTATATTTATTTAATAGAATAATATTACTGCTGATTACAAATAACTACACCTGCACAATTAGTAAGTAAATATAACAACATCAAATTATTTTATCAGATATATAAAAAAAGTAATACGAGTTTTTAATAATTTTTAAATAATTTCTTGACACAAACATATGTTTGGTAATATTATAATTATAAAAGCAAACATATGTTTGCAGTACAGTTAAATTTTTAATATAATAATAAGTTTTTATCATGTAGTTTACGAAAGAGGGTAGAGATGTTTAATTTAAAAATAAAAAACATTTTTTTAAATGTACTGGTAATAATTGTAAGCGTACTTGTGATAATTGCCATTTACAGCAATATAAATAAATTTACCAGACCAAGCATAGAAAGGTATACTCAAATTAATGTAAGAAGTAAATATGACATAAATGAGGTAATGGAGAAATATTCAAATCCTGAAAATAAGGAAATGTTTTTGGCTGAAATTAAAAAAGTAAACAATATCGAATCATTGGATCATATAGGCAAAAAAACAATAATTATACCAATTATTAAGTAACCCTGGTTACTTAGGGAACTAAAGCGGGAATCCTTGGTTTTCCAAACCCGAGGTCAGATTTTTTATAAAATATCCTGCTTTGAAGAAGAAATGGCACAAAGGTCATTTACGGAACATTTATTTTTAGAGCCTGCATCTTTGCTGCACCTTTAGCTATCCGGTAATCAACATTTTGAATTTTACTGCCATGAATAGTAAAATCAATGTTATTTGTAAAATCTGATAACTGGAATAGGAGACAGAAATGGTAAAAGTAAAAATAAAAGTACTTGACAGATCAATACCAACCCCAGAATATGCACACAAAGGAGATGCGGGATTAGATTTATACAGCACGATAAACTGCAAAATAAAACCTTATGAGCGGAAAAAAATACCAAATGGAATTAAAATAGCTATACCTGAAGGGTATGCAGGATTTGTACAGCCAAGGTCAGGACTTGCAATAAAATATGGAATTGGAGTTCTAAACTCTCCGGGTCTGATTGACTCAGGGTACAGGGGGGAAGTGTGTGCAATACTTATTAATCTTGATCCTAAAGAAGAGTTTGAAATAAAAAAAGGAGATAAGGTCTGTCAGCTGGTAATACAAAAAGTTGAAGATGTTACATTGAAAACTACAGATAAATTGGATGATACCGGCAGGGGAGTAAGCGGATTTGGAAGCACCGGTAAATAGAGCAATAAAGACACAACCTGAACCAAAAGCTTAAAGTCTTAGTTGAAACTAAAAAATTATCTTATGCAGATTGTTTTGCTGCAGCAACAGCAGTAATTAATAAAGGAGAACTTGTTACAGGAGATCGTGAATTTAAAGAAGTTGCTAAAGAAGTAAAAATATCCTGGATTTAGAATAACAATCACACTATTAATACAATTATACTATTTATACTAACTTTAAATAACTTCCGATAATATATATTATGTAAACTTAAAGATTTCATGAATGTTTTCACCAATAAACTCAGGGAAATTCCATGTATTTGAAGTACTCACCTTTCAGTATCTTATATCACCTCTGGGAGGCCATCGCCTGATTCGATAAGCCTTGTCTCTTTTCCTCACTCTAAGAGATAAGGGATATTATGACAAAAAATCCGAAAGCATTATAAATAAATAAATACTATCGTAAAGAGATATATTTTATGTACGGGTATAGGCAGTTATTATGCTAAATGTTACCAATATCGCTTTTACCCAAATTTATAGGATATTTCCCAAATTTTCTAATTAAATTCTTCTCCTTTTTCAAGCATTTGATATGATTTCTTTTTAGGGTCCATATTCGGAGAAACAACCATCAAATCCATGTCGTAGTAATAATAGATATTAGTATCACCTGGAAGGTTTTTCTCTTTTTGCCACCTTTTAATAAATTCGGCCCAAAAAAAATCATGGAGTGGTATTCTATCTGGTTCACTGCATTTTAATGTCTTTTTTATTCTTTCAATTTTTTTATTAACATCTGATAAATTGTAGTTCATGTTTTAATGTCCTTCCGCAAATTAATTAATCTTGATGAAAAACTTCTTCCATCTCAGCCCACCACTCCCCTTCTTTTCTTGTTTCTAAAGGTATTTGCATGTATATTTTTGTACTCATTTAATTTTTCTGGATTTATTTTAATTACTGATCCAAATCTTTTCATCAAATACCTCCATATGGTAAACTAAAAATTATTTTTTTATTACCCTTTAACAGCACCCAATGTTAAGCCTTTGACTAAATTACGCTGAACCAATATTACAAAAACAATTGCTGGTATTAACATGATTACAGACATTGCACACATTCCTCTCCAATCAGATACAAATTCTGCAGTAAAATCAAATAATCCAACAGGGAAAGTTTTCGACGCAGTTGTTCTTGTAATAACACTGGCTATGGCAAATTCATTCCATGTTGTAAGAAAAGCGAATATGCCGCTGGCAGCAAGTCCGGGCGTTATTAAAGGCAAATTTACTCTTAAAAAAGCCCCCCATTTGGAACAACCGTCAATATATGCTGCTTCATTGAGATCCTTTGGTATCTCTCCAAAAAAACCAGCCATAAGCCACGCAGTAAATGGAATATTCATAGCAGTATAAGCAATAATTAATCCGTATATCTTATCTGACAATCCAGTTCTAGTAAATAAAACTATCAATGGAAGGCTAAGTGCTATGCCTGGAACTGCTCTTGCCAGCATGAAACTTAAAAATATTCCATTCTTTCCCCTAAATTTAAAGTTGAAAAAAACAAAACCGGCGAAAGTTCCAAATACTAAGGCCAATATTGTACTGGAAAGCGAAGCTACGGTAGAATTCCTTGCATAATCTTTAAAAGGAACTGATTGTCCAAAATCAAATCCTGATCTTGGCTCAGTAATCCCCAGTAAAAAACCATATGATCCAAGATCAACAGCAGAAGGAATCCATACAGCAGGTCTTGCATTTATTTCAACGCTTGGTCTGATAGATGATATAAATACCCATAAAGATGGGACGAAGAAAATTAATAATATTATAATTAATATTATAAGAGAAGCTAAATTTCTTGGTTTGCGATATCTTTTTTTTATCATAAATTTTAAGTATTTTTTGCTTTTAATAAATTTCTAAAAAGATAGAAAGATTTGGACTGAGCGGGCCTAAGAATTACGGAATACTTATGACCACAAATGTCGTACTGGTAGTAGTATTTACCATTTTTATCATATCTTTTACTTTAAGGATAAGGCCTATCATAAATATAAGCATAGCAGGTATCCTGTACGCATTCGGTTTTGAAATGCTGTACCGGGCAGGCACTCTATATTTTTTTCTAATATCCACATTCCTGTGGACAATAGGTGAGATACTGTTCACTTTAAATACCAGTGTGTTTGTGGCGAATAGTTCACCTATCTCGCATCTGGCAAGGTTCAATGCCATTGTCTTTTTTGTATCCCAATCCGGTTTTGCTCTTGTACCCCTTATAACAGGCTAGCTAATAGTCAGACTGGGAATAACAAATATCTGACCCATTATATTTTTACTGGCACTCCTGGCATCTCTTATAATGTTTGGACTATATTTCTTCGAAAGAAGGCTTCGCAAGAATAATGTATTAGAAAAATGGTAAGATCTCCCTAACCTTTACTAGGCAGTTATCCGGGGTAAATATACCGGCAGGAAATATCCTGTCCGGGCAATATTTTATCCAGACAATTTTTGCCTAATAATCAATGCCGTTCTATAATCTTTATAAAGAATTTTTTACAGGGAGGATGGTCGTGGAAAAAAGGATATTGGGAAAAACCGGTGAGGAACTATCGATTATAGGTTTTGGGGGTAGTGTTATTATGAATGAGAGACCAGAGGATGCTGCAGATATAGTGTCCAGGGCAATTGACAGAGGTATAAATTATTTTGATGTGGCTCCTCTCTATGGAAATGCCCAGAATGTACTTGGCCCTGCCCTTGAACCTTATAGAAAAGATTGCTTCCTCGCCTGCAAGACCCTTAAAAGAACGGGGGCCAATGCAGCTAATGACCTGGCCAGGTCATTGAAATTACTTAAGACTGACCACTTTGACCTTTATCAGCTTCACGAAGTCTCGACTTTTGATGATGTGAAAAAAATAACCGGACCAGGCGGCGCACTGGAAACCCTGGTTGAGGCAAAGAAAAAAGGGATAGTCCGGTATCTGGGATTTTCAGCCCATACTGAGGAAGCAGCCCTGGCTCTAATGGATAATTTTAATTTTGACACAATACTTTTTCCTTTTAACTGGGCCTGCTGGTTAAAAGACGGTTTTGGACCCCGGGTCCTGG
>JAUVXY010000098.1 GCA_030603375.1 Actinomycetes bacterium
TTTTCAGGATTTGAAAAAGCGGACTGAGGCGATAGCTGAGGGAGCTTGCGGCTCTGCAGCGAACGTAGTGAGACGGAAGGCCAAATCCTCTCGTCCCGACCATAATACAAAAACTTTTTACAAAAAACACATTTCGTCGCAATTTATTATACAAAAGTAAAAAAGCAAAACATTAAAGATAACAATGGGAAAAAACATAAAGTTTGGCACAGACGGGTGGAGAGCCGTTATAGCAGAAGACTTTACATTTGAAAATGTAAAATTAATAGCACTTGCTATTGCTGATTATCTCAAAAAAAACAACAGGGATAAAAAAGGAGTGCTGATAGGATATGACAACAGGTTTTTATCAAAAGAATTTTCAAAACAAGCAGGATATGCACTGTCAAGCAAGGGTCTCAGGGTATATCTTTCAAAGGAATCTGTACCAACCCCGGTAGTTGCGTTTATGTTAAGAGAGTTAAATTTAGATGGAGCAGTAATGATCACTGCAAGCCATAACCCTCCTAAATACAATGGAATAAAATTTATACCTTATTACGGAGGACCTGCTGGAGATAAAATAACTAAAGAGATAGAAAAAATTTTAGCTAAATTAATAGTGGATAAAAATACCGATATCGCTGATTTTAGAGATGCTGAAATTAAAAGGTTTGATGACAATTTTAAGTATGTGTCAAATCTTGGCAGCTATAAGATAAAAATACAAAAAATGGTTGACAAAGATCTAATAAAAAAATCAAACCTAAAACTGGTAGCAGATACAATGCATGGTTCAGGAAGCAAGATTCTGCCGGAAATATTAAAAGATAGTTTAGGGTTAGAAGCAAAAATTCTTAATAACGACAGGGACCCGTTATTTGGAGGAATGCTGCCAGATCCTTCGGAAAGTAATTTGGATTTGATGAAAAACGAAATCTTAAAAAATAATCTTGATCTGGGAGTAGCTCTTGATGGAGATGCTGACAGGTTTGGTGTTATTGACGGCAAAGGCATCTTTATTAGTCCAAACAAGGCTATACCTATAATACTTTATCATTTACTGAAAACACGCAGGTTTGACCGCACCGATGTTGTTGTAAGAACTGTTGCCACAACACATTTAATTGATGAAATTTGCAGGAAAAACAAAATAAAATTATTAGAAACACCAGTAGGCTTTAAATATATCGGAATGGAAATGTTGAACAACAATGTTATTATAGGCGGGGAAGAAAGCGGGGGATTAAGCATAAAAAACCACATTCCTGAAAAAGACGGCATTCTGGCCGACATGCTTTTAATTGAAATACAATCATTTCTTAAGAAAAACTATGGTAAAAAATATCTTTCAGATTATTTAAATGAAATTTACAGTGAATTTGGAACTTTTTATAATACAAGAATTGATATAAAAATTTCAGCAGATAAAAAAGACAGTGTAATTGAATTCTTTTTCAGCCAGAAGGGTAAGCTTATCTGTGGTAAAAAAGTTATAGATATAATAGATAAAGATGGGGTAAAATTACTTATAGAAAATAAAAGCTGGGTATTGATAAGGCCATCAGGTACTGAGCCATTAATCAGATGCTATATTGAGGCAATAGATAAAACACACTTTGAAGCTATAAAGGATTTTGTAAAACAAAATATTAAAATATTGATAAATTATAAATGTACTATAAAATGATATATAAAGAAATTTAAAAATGGAAAATAAAATAAATAAAATAAAACAGACAGAATCAATTAAAAAAACTGATTCCGGGTACAAAGAAAAAATATCAAAAGATATATTAAGCGACCTGCAGAAAATACCTGAAGGAAAGGCTGGAATTGTAGTAATAAAAGGGCCCAATGTTGGTGAAAAGTTTTTTCTGATTAAACCTAAATTTGAAATTGGCAGAAGTCATGATTCAGATATCCTGCTGGACGATGTAACAGTATCAAGGAAACATGCAGTTTTAGATAAGGTTGGCAACGACTACATAATTTCTGATTTAAACAGTTTGAATGGTACTTATGTGAATGGTGAGATAGTAAATAACAGCAAATTAAAGAATGGCGATAAAATACAAATAGGAAAATATATCTTTTTATTTTTTCATTCCAAGTAAATTTTTTTAGGAATTTTAATAAAGGATTTTAAATGAACAAAAAGTCAGAAAAACCTTACATTAGCATTGGAAAATTAGTAAAAAAATTTAAAAAATATTATCCTGATTTAACAAGCAGTAAATTGAGATTTCTAGAATTAAAGGGACTGGTATCCCCAAAAAGATCGCAAAATAAATACAGGGTATATTATAAAGGTGATATAGAGAGAATATACTTCATATTAAAGATGCAGAAAGACTACTATATGCCTCTTGATGTAATAAAGAAAAAATTAAATTCAGTAGATTTTAAAAAAATTTCAAAGGACAAAAACTTTTTTGAAAATTTACAGTTAAAACTTGAAAAGGAACAAACACCTTATAAAACAGAAGAGACGCTTACTGCTAACGACTTGATGAAAAAATATAAGCTGCCTCGATCTCTCATGAGGGACTTAACGGATAACAGCATTATTGGATTAGCAGAAAAAGATGGACAATATACATTATGCAGGGAAGATATAGAAGTTGTTAAAATATTAAATAAACTTTCAAAATTTGGAATTCATGTCAGACATCTAAAAGTACTTGAAAATTTTGCAAATCGCAATTCTTTGTTTATGCAGCAAATCATTTTACCCTTAATTAAATCTTCAGATAAAAAGTCCCACAGAAAAGCTTCCAAATTATTATCCCAGCTGGAAGAAGACCTGCGTAGTATTTATACGCTCCTGGTCAGAAGAGAAAATAGGAAATTCCTGGAAAAATATAAATGATAAATAAAGAATCTGCTTTTAAACAAACTCCATTAAAAAAAATTATTTTTTTATTTCTATCATTTATGTTGATAGTGAGCATTAGCTGGCTCTCTTTTCCTGCCAATATCTTCGGGGAAACATCTGATGAAGTAAAAATAACCGCTGAGTCTGCATTGGTTGTAGATTTTGAAACAGGTAATATTCTTTATGAAAAAAATTCCAATAAAAAAATATTTCCAGCAAGTACAACAAAAATGCTCACAGCAATAGTGGCCATCGAAAATATTAGTGATTATAGCGAAGTTGTAAAAATATCTAAAAACGCCTCCGGAAGAAACCACTCGGCATTTAAGTTCAGTAAAGGTGGTGAGATAAGTTTGATGGACTTATTAAAAGCTTCATTGATTTGTTCTCACAATAATGCCACCATTGCGCTTGCTGAATATGTCTGCGGGAATGTGGAAGACTTTGTAAAAATGATGAATTTAAAAGCTAAGGAAATTGGTGCCGTAAACTCAAATTTTAAAAATACAAATGGGTTGGATTCAGAATATCCTAACCATAAAACAACTGCCTATGATCTGGCATTGATAGCAAAATATTGCCTGTCCAATAATTTATTTAAACAAATCGTTAACACACAAAAAGATTATATACACATAAATGGTAAAGAAATTGAGATAAAAAGCACAAACGATCTCTTGTCTTATGACTATATTGGCGGGGTAAAAACAGGATATACGGAGAATGCAGGATTTTGTATTGTGCTTTACTCAGATAAAAATGATCTGGAACTGATAACTGTAGTGCTTGGATGCAGTTCTGTTGAGGACAGAAAAAATGATAGCATAAGACTGCTAAACTGGGCATACGATAACTTTGACTATGTAAATATAGTAGATTCCAGTAAAGTGTATAAAACTATAAATATCGGGGATCAAACCAAAGTTTATGTAGATCTATGCCCTGATTCTGATTTTACGAAATTGATAAATATAAACAGCGATGAAATAAGTTTAAAGCACGACATAGATGATGATATAAAACTTCCAGTACTTAAAAACCAGGTACTGGGGACCCTTGACGTTTACATAAATGACGACAAGCAAGCAGACATACGCTTAATTTCAAAAGATGCTATTGAGAAACCTTATGTATATCAGAAAATAGACAATAACAAAGAATTGCAGTCCAGAAAAATGCTGTTTTTTTTATTGGTGTTTTACTTTTTCGTATTTACATTTATAATAGTTAAAAATTTGTTTGTAAACAGGAATCAATATACTTAGCAGTTTAATAATTAAATCAAATGGAGGTATCGTCAAATTGAATAAAAAGAATTTTAAATATTTAAAAACCATACTGGTATTTGCAGCAGTTATCCTGCTAACCGCTGCCATTGCTTTTTCGGGATGCAAAAAACAGGCAGCACTGCCAGAGGAAGAAGCTGCAGCAGTGGAGGAGAAGGCGGAGGAAGCTGTTGATGCTGAAGAAAATATAGAAGATAAAAAAGATGAAACCAAAAAAATAACAGAATTAAGAATTACTGGAAATATTAATATATTTAGCGGATTAGAAATTTCCGACTCAGTATGCAGCAGCAGGCCAATAGCTGTGATGATAGAAAATAGTCCACAGGCAAGGCCGCAATCAGGGCTAAATCTTGCTGATATTGTATTTGAAGTTGTTGATGAAGGAGGAGTTACAAGATATGTAGCAATTTATTCATCCTTTGATGCAGAAATTATGGGCCCAATTAGAAGTTCAAGGCCGTATTATGCTGAGATAGCAAGAAGCTTTGACCCGCTATATGCTTTCTGGGGAACATATCCTGAATGTTATAAAGTAGTAGAAGATTTAGGCCTGGATGATCTAAGTGTTCTTGGAGATCAGAGCGGCAACAGCTCAATTACTGCCAAAGCATCGCACTGGAGAGACAGCAGCAGGTCTTCTCCGCATAATGGCTATATGTCTACCCTGCAGCTTAAAGAAGATGCACAAAGAGTTGGCTACTCGCTGGAAGGCGGCCAGTCGCCATTAGAGTTTAAAATAGATGCAGTAAATTCTGAAAGAGGCAATATCTCAAACATAATTATTGATTTCTCTTATGATCAATACAAAGTTGATTTTAAATATAACAAAGATAAAAACAATTATTCAAAACTCCTGGCAGGGGTTCCACACACTGACAGGGAAACAGGCGAGCAAATTACAGTAAATAATGTTATTGTTATGATTACAAATATTGAGGGTCCCATAGACGCAAGCGGACATATGGCAGTCAGAACAACTGGAACCAGCGACATTAACAAAGCATTCTTCTTTATGGATGGAAATATGACAGAAGGAACATGGGAAAGAACAAGTGTCCTTGACCCATTTCTATATAAGGACAAGGATGGAAACGCAGTGTTGTTCAACAGGGGCTCAACATGGATAACCGTGGTTCAGGGAGTTGA
>JAUVXY010000126.1 GCA_030603375.1 Actinomycetes bacterium
CAGCTGCCATGGCTGCCTGATTATTTGCAAAAGCAAACCCCATGTTTTTACCATTTTTAATAATTTTTACTTCAGGGTAGTTTTCCTTTACAAGCTTTACCGAGCCATCCGTAGAACCGTTGTCTACAACTATTATTTCAAGTTTATCTTGTGGATAATTTAGGTTTTTAATGCTGTCCAGGCAAGTTGAAAGATATTCTTTCCCATTAAGATTAACAACTGATATAGAGATCATGGGCGGTAAAAAATTACTCTTATCCATTAACACTCTCCATGTAAATATTTATTTCTCTTATTCGCCTGCTTCTTTAAGCAAAGATTCTTCTAACTCTTTCGATATAAAAAAGCCTGCATTTTCTTTCAATTTTCGTATTTCTTCTCTAAGCGAGGAAATAATTTTCTCTTTTTTGGCTTTTAACAGAATCCTTAGAACCCCCGTTTTTTTAAATTATAAATATCCGCAATTCTTCTTGCCTCTGACTCGTCAAGTAAAATTAAATTAGACTTCAACTCAATAGATAAACAAATAGCACCCGATTCTCCTCCGTCCAAGTCTTTTCTAAGTAGTTGATAAAGATTCATATCATGAATAGTATGAATTTCTAAAAAATCTGACTTTTTTATTAGCTTGACTTCTTTTCTATCCCCACCGTCGATAACTAATTCTTTCCAGACCATATCTGGGATATGAACAGTTTTAAAAAAAGCCTTTAATATATCTAAACGTTTTATAATTGCCAGATTTAAAATAGGTGAAGTATTAGATACAACAATTTTAGTTTTCATTAGCAAACTCTATGTCTTCTCTTAAATCTTCTTTTTCATAATGTCTTTGGACACCGCATTCCTTTAGAAGCTTTGAAAAATTTTGTTTAGATAATTCTGCTAACTCTCTAGCTTTACCAAAAGATAAATATTTATGGCGATAAAAACTTACCGCTATCTCTTCTTTAATTTTTGATAAAACTTGATCCTCTGTAATCTTCATTCCTAAAACCAGATCATAAGGAATATCTAATTTTATTTCATATGTCTTCATAAAATCAGCCCTTCCATATTCTTTTTCACAATAATTCTACTATATATCAAATATATTAAAAACATTTTTATTATGTGTATGTGATTATAACATTTTTAAGTATATTTCAAATATGATACCATTAACACAAGTAATAACTAATGCTAAAATATAAAACATTATAAAAAATAACAAACCTTAATACATGAAGCAAATAAACATTGCTTTTATAACTGACAGGATGATAAAGGGACATGGCGTTGATCTGGTAGTAGACAGACTGGCAGACGGTTTGGCAAAAAAAAGCTGCACCTGCAGCGTGTATTGCAATTATCTTGATGAAACATTCACAGGCAGAAAATCATATAAAATAGTAAAGCTCCCTTACATTAAACCCGTATCCAATCCAATCATCTACGAAAGAAGGATCAGAAAATTAGCTCCATATCTTAACAGCATGGATATTGATTTATTCATAATACAGTCATTTCCCTTCTACGGCTTGATACCAAAACTAAATGGGCCGGTCATAGCTGTGGATCACGGCATAATATCTACCGTGGGCCTGCCGCTAAAGAGAAGGTTGAAATTTAAATATATGGAGATCAGCCAGAATATCTCATATTTAAAAAAAGCTGATAAGCTTATAACTGTGTCAAAGTACTTGCTTGACTGCCTGCCAAATAATCTTAGAAAAAAAGCAGCCTATATTTATAACGGCTGCGACCATTACAGGCAAAAAGAAGTGCCGGAAGAAAAAATTAAAATATTCAGGGAAAAAATGGGATTGGCGCCAAAAGACACCTTGCTTCTTTACATTGGAAGATTAAACCTTACAAATCAGCCTTACAAAGGATTGGATGAGCTTGTAAAAATATATCAGAATATATACAAAAACAATAAAAATGTAAAACTTCTTGCAGTAGGCTACGGTTCAAAAAACGATGAGGAACTTTTAAGAAATGAAGGAGTTCTTGCAATGAGCAATGCGCCGGAAGAACTCATGCCTTTAATTTACAGTTCATGCGACATATATACAACATGCTCCCACTGGGAAGGATTTGACCTTCCTGTCACAGAGGCCCAGAGCTTTAAAAAACCAGTTGTATGCTATGATATTGGCGCTCACCCGGAAGTAGTACTGGATAAAAAAACAGGGTACGTGGTTAAAGATAACAAGGAATTTACAGAAAAATTAAACCTAATAATAAATAACCCGGATTTACAAAAAGAAATGGGAGAAAGTGCAGCAGAATTTGTAAAAAAATTTTCATGGGAAAATACTATAAATAACTATAATGCTGAAATAAAAAAACTGCCGGGTTTAAAAAACAGCGCTACCGAACCAAAAGCAATACCTGAAAAAAATAAAAATAATCAAAACCAAACAGTTACTGCAATTATAGTTAACTATAATTCATCATATTCCTGCTTAAAGGAATGCATAGATTCGCTTAAGGCCCAGACCTATAAAGACATAGAGATTTTAATTTTTGACAATAATTCTCAAAACGATACATTAAGCTCTATAAAAAAAGAATACAGAGATATAAAAATAATGCATTCTGACAAAAATCTAGGGCTTGGAGAGGGATTAAACCAAGCCATAGGCAAAGTTAAAACTAAATACATACTAATTTCAAGCTTTGATGTTACCTATAACGCCATCGCAGTTGCAGAGTTCGTAGAATCAATAAATAAGCTTGGCGGCAGCTACATGGGACTTGCTCCAAAAATCAAACTTTCTTACCAAAGAGATTACATTGAAAGCGTAGGGCTGTACTTAGACAGCAACTTCTATATTGGATATAACGGGATAGGGCAATTAGATTTAAATCAATATAACAGGCCCGAAGACATTTTTGGAGTTTCATTTACATCAGGTTTTTTAAAAACCGAAGCTTTTGCAAATAGCGCCGTAGGACTTATGGACCCTGCCTTCTTCTTGTTTTATGAAGACATAGACTTTTGCTATAGAGCAAATTTACTTGGCTGCAGGTTTAAATCATGCCCGACCGCTGTTTGCTACCACAAGTACGCCTATAGTTTTAGAGACGAAGCTACTTCTTTTCAAAAAAAATATTACTACCTGAAATTAAATCTTTTAAAAACTGCATACAAAAATGCAGAAAAGCCAAATCTTACAAGGATAATAGACAATGAACTAAAAATACAAAAGCAGAACCTAAAAGACATAAATTTAAAGCCCATAGCCAAACATATCATCAGGGATTTTAAAAAAAGCATTAGATACTTAAAAAGGCAAAGAAAAAGCATCCAGTTTTCCAGGCAGTCTTATGATTCAGACATTATCAAATATTGCTTGGGTGAGTATGGCTATTTTGATATTGTTAAAAATGAGCCTATCTGCAGCATTTTAAACCTTCACAATTCTTACAGAAGATTATTTGTACTTGTTGGAAGCAGAAAGTATGAAGAATATGTAAATTACCTTATTAATCTGGAAAATACCAGATTTAAAATTGAAACTAAAATCTTAAGAAGACTGCTCCATAAAAAGTTGGAACATGAGCCTCAATCGGTACATGATTTTATTGACAGGATAAATTAGCAAATTATAAGCTCAAGATAAAAACTATAAGCAAAAAATAACCGCTAACTAAAAATATGAAAATAGGAATTGACATATCAACAGTTTTAAATCACGGCAAGGATATAGGAGCAGGTAGATATATAATTAACCTGCTGAAAGGCTTGTTTGAGATTGACAGAGAAAATACCTATGTGCTGACAGGAAGACATGTAACCAATGAGAACTTACAGACAATCTACAATCTTAAATCAAATTATCCAGACAGCAAAATAAAATTTAAGCTATACGGAACAACTCAAAAAAAGCTAAACCTGTGGAATAGGTTAAGATTTCCACCAATAGAACTGTCAGGTTTTAAGGCAGATTTACTCCACTG
>JAUVXY010000013.1 GCA_030603375.1 Actinomycetes bacterium
CACATAAATATTATCTATTCTATGTATTAGGTCACTACATTAGCATCCTATATAGAAAAAGCCCACTATACGGGGCTATGAGTACTTAAAAAAGGGGTAAAATCAGGTGATTTTAGGTAAATTTATCGAAAGTTGGGTTAAGATTAAAAGTGGAATTTCTTTTAATCTTAACTATTTTGGTTTATTATCTTGTATGACTTCACTTTTTGTAAAGAAAACACATATATAATATAAATAATTAAGAAAACAATAAAATGAAGAATCTAAGAAAATTATTTGGTACAGACGGGATAAGAGGAGTAGCAAACAAGGATTTAACAGTGGAGTTAGCATTAAAAGCAGGCAAGGCTGGCGCTAAATTTTTAATAGCTGATGACAGGAAGGGTAAAATAATTGTTGGAAAAGATCCAAGACCATCTGGCGATTTCATTGAAAGCGCACTTGTAGCCGGCATTCTTTCAAATGGTAATGATGTTCTGCGAGCAGGCATAATAAGTACTCCTGCTGTGGCCCTTCTGGTTAGAATATTGGATCTTGACGGAGGTATAATGATTTCTGCCTCACACAACCCTTTAGAGGATAATGGTATTAAGTTTTTTTCAAAAAGCGGATTGAAACTTACAGATGAGCAAGAAAAAGATATAGAGCACTATATACTGACGCTTGACGGTACCGACAATAGCATAAACCCAACTGGTACAGGTGTGGGAAGATGCACTGACCTTAAGAATGCTCGTGATGTTTACCTTAACTATATTATTGAAAATTTTAATATGGATTTAAAAGGTCTAAGGGTAGCTGTTGATTGTGCGAATGGCTCCTGCAGCGTTATAGTGCCAAAGGCCTTAAATGAAATGGGTGCCGAAGTGCTTAGCTTCAATACTGGGATAACCGGAGAAAACATAAATAATAATTGTGGATCAACGCATCCGGAGCATTTGCAAAAAATTGTACTTAAAAGCAGGGCTGATATTGGCTTTTCTTATGATGGAGATGGAGATAGAGTTATAGCTTGTGACAGCAAAGGGAGGATTCTTAATGGCGATATTATAATGGCTCTCTGCGCTATTGGTATGTCTAAAAATGGAAAGCTTAAAAATAATTGTGTTGTAACTACGATTATGGCTAATATGGGTTTCGATATCGCCATGGAACAAGAAGGGATAAAAGTATACAAAACAGAGGTTGGCGATAGATACGTACTGGAGAAAATGATTGCTGAAGATTGTGCATTGGGTGGAGAACAATCCGGGCATATAATTTTTAAGGATTTAAGCACGACAGGCGATGGCCTTATAAGTACTTTGGAGTTTTTGGAGATGATAATTAATAATAATTATAATATAGATGAAATTCACAAGATAATACCGGAGTATCCACAGATTTTAAAGAATGTTAAGGTGAAAAATAAAAAAGAAATAATGAACTGTGATTATGTCAAAATTAAAATTGCTGAAATAGAAAAAAAGTTAAAGGTCGATGGCAGGGTAGTTGTAAGACCTTCAGGAACAGAACCAGTTGTAAGAGTAATGGCAGAAGCAAAGACTCTTAAAATGGCCGAAGAAGTAGTAGATGAGCTAATTGCTGCTATTGCAGAATGGAGCAATAAATCATAATTTTGGCTTTGGAATATATATAAAGATGCTTAATTTACAGGAGGGTTTTAAGTGTGTGGGATTGTAGCATATATAGGTAATAAAAAATGTAAAAATATATTAGTAAATGGCCTCAAAAGATTGGAATACAGAGGATATGATTCTGCTGGGATTGCTATATTATGCAATGACAGCACCAGCGAAGGCGGCAATTGCCTGCACAGAGTTAAAGTTATAAAGAAGGCAGGTAAAATAGGGGCACTTGAAGACGAGTTAGAGAATATTGACATAGATGGGGTTTGTGGGATAGGTCACACAAGATGGGCAACACATGGTGAACCTACGGAAGTAAACGCTCATCCGCACACAGATTGCAGCGGGAATATTGCAGTTGTTCATAATGGAATAATAGAAAATTATAGTGAGCTAAGGGAAATGTTAACAAAAAAGGGACATAAATTTGTCTCACAGACTGACACTGAGGTTCTGCCGCATCTTCTGGAGGAATATTATGATGGGGATTTACTGACTTCCATGCAAAAACTTGTAAAAAAGATAAAAGGCTCCGGTGCCGTAGTGGCAATATCAGGATATAACCATGAAGAAATTATAGGAGCCAGGATTGCAAGCCCTCTTGTTGTAGGTGTATCAAGGGATGGAAATTTTTTAGCTTCTGATATGCCTGCAGTTTTGGAGCATACAAGGAATTTTACCGTTTTAAATGATTATGAGACAGTAAGGCTGACAAAAGATAAGGTAGAAATTTTTGATCCCGAAGGTAAGTTAGTAAACAGGGAACCGTTTAAAATCAACTGGAGCATCTCCAGCGCTGAAAAGAGCGGATACGAAGATTTTATGCTAAAAGAGATATTTGAACAGCCTTACGGAGTTAAAGAGACTATGCGCGGAAGGATTACAGACGGCAGACTAAACTTTAGCGAGCTTAATTTAAGCACACAGCAAATTAAAAATTTAAAAAAAATACAAATTATTGCATGCGGCACATCTTACCACACAGCACTTATAGGAAAACAAATTATTGAAAAGTGGGCCAAAATTCCAGTAGAAGTGGATTTTTCTTCTGAATACAGATACAGGGGTCCGCTTGTGGAAAGTGACTACCTGCTCATAGCCATAACTCAATCAGGTGAAACTATTGACACTCTCGCTGCTATAAGGGAAGCAAAAACTAAAGGTGCAAAGATAGTGGCTATAACAAATGTTGTTGGAAGCACAATGGCAAGAGAATCAAGTTCAGTAATTTACACACATGCTGGTCCGGAAATAGGCGTATGCGCTACCAAGACTTTTACTGCTCAAATAATAGTGATGTATCTTATGGGGCTTTATCTTGGTAAAATTAAAGGTTATATAGACGATGTAAAACTCAAAGAATTAATTGAAGAGTTAAATTTTATCCCTAACAAGATTCAAAATATATTAAACAGGGCTAACGATATTAAGCATATTGCCAATAAGACCTGCGGGCATACCTGCTTTTTATTTTTGGGAAGGATATATGGCTTTCCTATTGCACTGGAAGGTGCACTGAAACTAAAAGAGATTTCTTATATACATGCAGAAGGGTACCCTGCTGGAGAGATGAAACATGGCCCCATAGCCCTCACAGACAAACGCACGGTTGTAGTAGGGATAATTCCCGAGGATTTTGTTTATGAAAAAATATTAAGCAATATTCAGGAAGTAAAAGCAAGAAAGGCAACTGTGGTTGCTATAGCCACAGAGGGTGATAATAAGATAAAAGAATATGCAGATTATGTATTTTATGTTCCAAAAACTATGGATGAATTGTACGGTATTTTAGCTGTTGTGCCTCTTCAGTTATATGCATATTACATAGCCAAAAATCATAACAGGAATGTAGATCAACCGCGAAATTTAGCCAAAAGTGTTACTGTGGAGTAAAATATTTATGGGTATATATGCTATAGGGGTAGACATTTTAGAGGCAGAGAGGATTAAAGATACTATAGGCAGGTATCCTGGTTTTATAAAAAGGATATATACAGAAAATGAGATAAAATATTGTGAGAGCAAATTAAAAACCAAATATCTGCACTATGCTGTACGATTTGCAGCAAAAGAAGCTGTAGCAAAATCTTTGACTGAAGGGATTGGGAAAAACATTTCTTTTAAAGAAATAGAACTAAACAAAGAAAGTACCGGCGCTCCGTACATAAAGTTATATGGGAATGCTCACAGATGGTGCAAAAAACTTAAAGTCAGGGAAATAAAAATTTCAGTTTCTATGACTGAAAAATATGCAGCAGCTTTTGCAACATCAATTTTATAGTTTACCCACTTTGGTGATTGCGGAAATTTTGCAAGGTATAATGTTTTGTGTTGTTATCCATAAGCTGATTTATATTTTAGTTTTAATAAAGCAGTAAAATGGCAGATAAAAAAAGGAGAGAAAGTTAAGATGGAGCCTGATAGGATACTAAAAGGCAGCAGAGTGGCAGAAGTAGACAGAAAATGTATAAACGATGGAATTGATTCAAAGCATCTTATGAATAATGCAGGCAGCAGCGTAGCTAAAATTATTATAGAAGATTTTAAAGGTAAAAAATTTGTCAGGGATGTAAAAGGGATTGTAGTTTGCGGTAGCGGAAATAACGGAGGAGATGGCTTTGTAGCTGCTGCGGATTTAATAAAATCCGGTATGGATATTAAAGTATTTTATACATCTCTGCCTGAGAAGTTTAGCCCGGACTGCAAATATTATTTTAAAAAACTTGTCTCGGTGGGTGAAGATAAATTATTTTATTTGAATTTAAAAAATAAAGAAATAGAAGATATTTTTAGGAAAGAGTTGGCAAAATCCGATTTTATCGTAGATGCCATATTTGGCACCGGCTTACATGGAAAAGAGATCCATGGCCCCTCCAGGCAAATAATAGAAGACATAAATCAGGCTAAAAGAAAGAACGAGAATTTAACTATTTATTCTGTTGATATCCCTTCAGGAATAGACTCTGATAGTGCAAAGATTCTGGAGTGTGCGGTAAAAGCAGATGTTACAGTTACATTTGGCTGCAAAAAGCTGGGACTGGCAAATTATCCGGGAGCAGATTTTGCCGGTAGAGTTAAAGTAGCTGATATTGGGATACCTGATAAATATTTTAAAGAGTACGAACAAATTTTTGAGGCTGACCTAAGATGGGTGTCAGACAGGATACCGGATAAAAAACCATGGACTTACAAACATGAAGTAGGGAAGCTTTTAGTGATAGCAGGGTCATTAGGACTTACAGGAGCAGCTGTAATGACATGCCTTGCAGCCATGAGAGCAGGAGCTGGACTGGTAACGCTTGTTTGTCCGTGGGAGCTCAATGATATATTTGAGGAAAAATTAACAGAGGTAATGACATATCCTGTAGAGCAAACAGATGAAGTAACCATACACAGCGACTGTCTTGATGAAATCATAGGTTTGAGCGAAAGATTTGATGCTCTGGCAATTGGCCCCGGTCTTTCAAGAAATCCTAAGACTATTTGTTTGGTAAGAGAACTTTTGAGCAAAATTAAAAAGCCAACAGTCCTTGATGCCGATGGCTTGTGCGCGCTTTCAGGTCCAAGGGAAATAGGGAATGAAAAAGATCTTGACCTTTCACATGTAATAATCACGCCGCATGCTGGTGAACTGTCAGCAATACTGGGGAGGAATTCCATAGGTTTAGAAAGCAGGCTGGAGGCGAATGTAAAAGTGGCTAAAAAATATAAATTGACTTCAGTTTTGAAGGGAGCAGGAACTTTAATTACTAGCTCTAGTGGGAAAACTTTTATTAATCCTACTGGTGATTGGGCGCTTGCAACAGCTGGCACCGGGGATATATTGACCGGTATAATTGGCTCTCTTCTATGTCAGGGAATGGGATTTTTGGATAGTGCGGTATGTGGAGCTTTTATACATGGGAAGTCTTCTGATATAATGGTAAAAAATACCAGCAGAACATCTCTTATGGCTACGGATCTTCTGGAAGGGATAAAAAGTGTTTTTTTAGAAATAGAAAAAATAAAATATCATGGGAGCTATAAACTATGAAAGAATTATTGGCAAAAGACATTATGGTGGGAAAAGTCATTACCATTGGCAAGGATGCTTCAATAGGTGAGCTTTCCGATCTGCTTATTAACAACAAGATAAGCGGCGTGCCTGTAGTTGACAGCAGCGGTAAAATTTTAGGTATTGTTACTGAGGCAGATATAATAATAAAAGATGCCGATCTTCATTTCCCGAGGTACTTTAAACTTTTAGATGGGATTATTTATCTGGAAAGTTTTAGAAAATTCAAAAATAATTTAAAGAAACACCTTGGGTCAAGAGTAGAAGACATAATGACAGACAAGGTAAAAACTGTTGAAGAGGATACACCTGTTGGTGATATAGCCAGTATGATGATAAACAACAATGTTAATAGAATTCCAGTAGTTGATAAAGACAAAAAAGTGATAGGAATAATTACGAGGAGAGATATAGTAAAATCTATGATCGTGAAGGAAAAATAAAAAAAGTATTCTTGCGGTAAATATTTTATGCAAAATGATAACACCAGGGCAGAAAAGAGATCTGCCTGGGCAGAAATAAGTCTAAAAAATCTTGCACACAACTTAAATGTTATTAAATCCTACGTCAGTTCGTCCCAAACTAAAATAATGGCGGTGGTCAAAGCTGATGCTTATGGGCATGGGGCCACTGAGATATCCAGACAAGCTATAGAGAGCGGAGCGCATGGGCTGGGCGTGTCTCTTGTAGAGGAGGGAGTTAAGTTAAGAAGGGTCAATATAAGCGCTCCTGTGTATGTTTTGGGCGAGACTCCGCCTGCTGCCACAGAAGATGCAGTAAAATATGACCTGGTCTTATCCATTAATTCATATAGGATGGCTAAAATAATTTCCGAGAAATGTTCGTACCTGGGGAAAAATGCAGTGGTACATATAAATGTTGACACCGGCATGAACAGGGTTGGCATAAATTTTAAGGACGCTGTTACTGAAATTATAAAAATAAATTCCATGACGGGTTTAAAAGTTGAAGGGGTATTTACACATTTTTCATGCGCACATCTAGAAGATAGTTCATATACTAAGTCACAGTGGAGCAGATTTAGAAAAATTATTAAGGAACTAAAAAATAGCAAAGTTGATATAAAAACATTTCACTGTGCAAATAGTGCTGCCGCTCTGAGGCATAAAGAAACACATCTGGACATGGTAAGGACGGGTATTTCCATCTATGGGCTAAACCCTTTTGGCGAGGATTGCTGCAGATGGCTGGGCAGTGAAACTACAGGCATCCTGTCAAGTTTTAAGCCGGTACTAAGTTTGAAAGCTAAAATATCCTTTGTAAAAAAGATACCTGCCGGCCAGTGTATTTCTTACGGTTGTACTTTTAAAACTAAAAGAGAAAGTATTATAGCTACATTGCCTGTCGGCTATGCTGACGGATATTCAAGGCTTCTGTCCAATAAATCCAGAGTACTAATTGGCGGGCAATTTGCGCCTGCAGTAGGTAATATTACAATGGATCAAATTATGGTAGATGTAACAGATATTGTTGGGGAAAAGTGTATTTCTGCAGAGAATGAGGCAATTTTAATTGGCAAATCAAAAGGGGAAAAGATAACAGTGGATTCTATTGCAGATCTTATGGGAACAATAAATTATGAAGTGACATGTATGCTGAAAAATAGAATTCCAAAAATATATATAAAGTGAACATTAGTGATGAGGGTGCAGGTGCTTTTAAAACAGAGTAATTTTGTACAGGCTATTTAAATTAATAATTTTACAAAAATAAAGGAGATAGGATTAAATGAAAGTAATTGGTTTTAACGGAAGTCCAAGAAAAAATGGAAACACGGCCACTGCAATAAAAGCAGTTTTTGCCGAGCTGGAGAAAGAAGGAATTGAGACTGAAATGGTTCAGGTGGGAGGAAAAAATATAAAAGGATGCAATGCCTGTGGTAGATGTAAAGACAATGGAGACGGTTTTTGTGTTATTGATGATGACATTGTTAACGATTGTCTTAAAAAGATGTATGAGTCCGATGGCGTAATTGTTGGCTCGCCTGTTTATTTTGGCTCGGTAACCCCGGAAGCAAAAGCACTAATAGATAGAGCCGGATATTGTGCAAGAGCCGGTGGATATTTACTGAAAAGAAAAGTCTGCGCAGCTGTAGCTGCTGCGAGGAGACAGGGCGCAGTTTCAGTATTTAATCAGATTAATAATTTATTTGTCTTAAATCAGGCTATAATACCATGCTCAATTTACTGGAATATGGGAATTGGCAAAGGTATCGGAGAAATAAAAAATGATGAAGAAGGGATGAAGACATTTAAGATTTTAGGAGAAAATATGGCATGGCTGCTTAAAAAAATTAAAAAAGATTGAACAGACAGTGTGTCGATGCCAGGATTGACAGAAATATCGGGAAATAGGAAAAATATTTAACAGAGGAGGGGTAATGGGATCAGGAGAGATTATAGTAGCAGATGCAGCTGATAATTTGTCTGCTGCTATAGGCAGTACTATCTTTGCTGGTTTGGCAAGTATATGGATATGTGCAGCAGTTATTGGTGGACTGGTCAGTCTTTTTTTCTTAGTAATATGGATCATTGCTCTGGTAGATTGTGCCAGACGAAAACCAGAGGAATTTCCGGGTGACGGAGAAAACGCTAAAACTATCTGGCTCGTAATTTTAATTGCAACATTTTTTGTTACCCAGATGAATGGCATAGCAGCAATTGTTTATTATTTTATGGTCATGAAAAAATGTCCAAAAATAAAAAATAATGTTAACATGCATTAAACTATTATAAAAAACGGTACTAATATTGACAACTGACTTAGCTAAGGGGGAAAGAATGAGAAAATTGACCATGCGTCTACTGGCAGCAACCTGGGGTCTGCTCATGGCGACAGGATTTTTACTGACTGGGTGCGGCAAAGAAGACGCTGCTGGAGGGGGAATTGTTGCAGGTATGATTTGCCTATGGGTATTTTTTGTAGCAATCTGGATTTTTCTGCTTGTAGTGTGGATCATAATGCTGATAGATGTGGTCAAGAGACCAAATGACCAGTTCCCGGGTGGCGGAGAAAATACTAAAACCATCTGGCTCGTTGTAGTGATTTTAACTGGCGGTATCGGCGCAATTGTTTATTACTTCGTGGTTAAGAAGAAAATGCCTTTGGAAAAATAAGGCAATTTAAGATATGTATGTAAACTAATATTTTTGCAATTAATTCTAACGGAAGCAATGCATTAGTTTACTTTTTACAATCAATAAGCCTCTTTTTAGTTAGATGTACTAACTAAGAAGAGGCTTATTTTTATTCTTCTTCTGAAAATTTTTTGGATGTAAATTCACTTATTAAATTTGCAATGTTGTGCGGGATTATATCCTTTGCCTTGAGAACAGTGATTATATTTTTTACTCCAACTTTTTTTACAAGGTAACCAGCAATTGCTCCCAGCACAGCTCCTCCTACTATAAAACCGATTCCTTTTTTATCAAATTTTTCTTCTTTATCCATTTGTGTCAAACCTCCAGAAACTATAATTTTTTATATACTTTTCAGCCATACTTTGTAAATTTGCCAATTCTGATTATAGACTGGTTCTTTGTTTATTATAACCTAATGTGTGCCATTATTACAAAAAAGTTATTTCAATTCAGCAATTGTAAAATATGGGGTTAAATCATCCTGAAATTCACTTAACAAGTTATTTATAATTATGTTTATTCAATATAGCAACATTTTAATATATAATGTGCGCTATGATATTTAAAAATGAATTATTATGGATAATACTGGTGCTGCTTAACTTTGGGATTGTTTTGCTGGCATATAGGTTTTTTGGAAAAATAGGGCTTTATGCCTGGATTGGTGTTGCAGTTATACTTGCAAATATACAGGTGTTAAAAACAGTTCAGTTATTTAGTCTTGTGGCAACACTTGGTAATATTATTTATGGAACAACTTTTTTAACTACAGACATATTAAGCGAAGTTTATGGCAAGGCTGCAGCAAGGAAAGCAGTTTTTTTAGGGTTTTTTTCAATGCTTAGCATGACAGCTGTTATGTGGGTATGCCTGCAATTTACTCCTGATGCATCAGATTTTGCCCAGGGCTCAATGGAAACAATATTTTCAGTTATGCCGCGAATAGCACTGGGAAGCTTGTCTGCATATCTTATCAGTCAGCTGCATGATGTATGGGCATTTGCATTCTGGAAGAGATTATTTAATAAACCGCACCAGCTATGGATTAGAAACAATCTGTCTACAATGGTCAGCCAATTAATTGACAGCGTAATTTTTTGCTCCATTGCCCTGCTGGGCTTATTTGAGGCTGATGTCTGGATGCAGATATTACTGACAACTTATATGCTAAAATTAATAGTAGCAATGCTGGATACTCCATTTATTTATATAGCAAGAATAATACATGTAAAATATCATAAGAGTAAAGAACATGCCTATTCTTCTAACTCAGGAGGAGGATAACGGTAGTGCCCTATAACTTTATACTCCAGGAGAACATCAACTTCCTTAACTTTGCCAAATTCTTTTGAGATCATTATAACAAGCGGTATGCCGTCTTCACTGCTGTGAGGCGAAACGAACCCACCTAAATCTTTGTAAGGATTTTCCTCGTCAAACTGAAAGTATAAAATATCCCCGGGCTGCCACAGGAGATTGTTGTTTTCATCTTCTGGAGTATATTCAGCAGGCAGCTCTCCTAAAGCATGGCGTTTGAAAAATTGCTCCTGAAAAAAAACATCTCTAAAATCTATATACTTAACAGGATCTTTTCTTCCTTTTATATCCATAGGGTAATCATCCTTATGCTTAAGCATATCATCGTAAATTAATTCCATCAGATCATAGCCAGAGTCTCTTAAAACCACTGATATCACATCGGTAGATATATAGATATTCTCAGTAGGATAACCTGTATCAACATAAGTTCTGTAACCATATTCTATATCCTCATCCAACATTTCCAGAGACCTTAGGACAATCTTTTTCTGAACTTCACTTAAACTTAACCCTTCTATTTCCATTGTGTATTTTTCATCCGGAGCCTCTAATGTTTCAGTTGAATAATTGTCGCTGTTATCCCCGGCCTGGTCTTGATCTGCAGTATGATTTCCTGCATCTTCATTATCTGTAACATTTTCTGTGAAATCTGACTCTAGCTGAATATAGGGAATGCCCAATGTTAGTTCGGAGATTGGGAATTCTTTTTGTGCTGTAAATAAATTCTCGGGTAGTTTTATCTCTCTTTCTTTGTAATATGTTTTTAGTGCCCATATTTGCAGAAGACAGATTAAAATTACTAGATATGGAACATATCTATAACTGGGCGTTTTTCTTATTCGAGTTTTTCTTATTCTATTTTCCATAGATAATTTATATATTATATTAAATTTAAAATAAAATAAAATCGGGCTTTTTAGCTACTTCTAAAAGTGGAGAAAGCATGTAAAGAATTTATATGAATTTGCTTTTTGGTCTTCAAAGTATTCAAGACTAACAATCACCACAGCGCCAGTTATCAAGCCCAAGCTTTAAAGATAAGTTTATACAACTTCTTATGGTTTTCCTGCATGCAGGAAGGGACCCGGAAATTTCCCTAATGGAGTAACACCATTAGCTACTCTAAGCAGGATCTCTTTTATTTCTATAATATGTGCTTCCCGATATGTCATACCCTGCCCTCAGATTTTTTGGAAACATCATTATACAGCCTTGCTATTAGGAATGGTACAATAAGGGTGAAAAAACTTTGTCCAAGCGGTACAATGTATCTGAAAAAATCCTCAAAAGGTGATACAAGGCTGGTGAAAGAACTATCTAAAAGTGATACATAGTAGGTGGAAAAATACGCAATGGAGAATGCAGTATAATAATTTGAATTAAGATCTAAAAATTGCCTAAAGAATATAATAGGCTATAAAGTCATCAAGAGAAGTATTTAGAGTAAGACAGGTCTGGTAGATATATAAGTGATAGAAGGATGCTAAAAATTGAAATATGCATTAGATAATTCGGTAATTGTAAAATGATTCAGTTATGTTGACGGAGAACATGTAGGCAAAGCTTTAACTGAGTCTTCCCTTTAATTTAATTTTATACCGAGTTTTATAGATAGACTTCATATAGAGTAAAGGAGTGTTGTCTGGTAAAAAAACTACTCGCTTTCTAAGATTTATAGGGCTATTATTATCTATGCCTAACAAAATTGATTCTTTTCTATTAGTCAGAGTAGCATCAACTATTTCTTCTGCTGTATTTAAAATTAACTTATATTTATTCTCTAATATATAATAGAGTGATTGTTCTTTCCCATGTTCTTTAAAATCACTTTTTGAAAGCTTAGGAGCCAATCTAACTGGGATATATGTTGTATCAATCCCACTAGGGTCGTTATCTAATAGTCTCAAACGTATAATTGTGAAAATAGCATCGTCTTTATTTAACATTAACTTTTTAATAATTTCATCATCAGGTTTAATTCTTTTAAAACTTAACATTTTTGAAGATGGTCTGTAACCTTGCTTTAAAGCTTCTTCTGTGTAACTCCTTAGTCCGGCAATAGGCTCTTCAAAATTTTCTGTTTTTAAAAAAGTGCCACGCCCTCTTTTTATTTCTATTAATCCATCGCGCATTATATTTGTGACAGCTCTTCGAACTGTAGGACGACTAACATCGAACTCCCCTACAAGCTCTTTTTCTGTTGGTAATTTTTCACCAGGCTTAATTTCATGGTTATAGATTTTTTCCCTAAGTATTCTTTCAATTTGGTAATACAGTGGAATAGGAGTATTTTTTTCAATTTGGTAATTGTCTTTAGGTTTAAATTTATTTTTCATTTAGTTGTTAAATTAATAATATCTGTTATGTTAATAAGTAATAGCAAATCAGCCTAAAAAAGTAAATTTATTATAACACTATTTCTTTTTTTTAAAAAGAAATTAGTGAATACTTGACTAAATCAATATATTATGATACTAATACGTCATTACATCTTAACATTATTAAATAAATTGTAAAATTTTGCAAATATTTTTTAATTTATACACTTAAAATTAGGGAGGGCAAAGATGGAAAAACTTACTTCGAGAGAAAGAGTTAGACTGGCCATTAATCATCAAGAACCAGATCGAGTTCCAATTGAGCTTGGCGGTGGTGTATCTAGTTTTCATGAGGAGCTTTATATGAAAGTTGGTAAGTATGTTGGTCTAGAATATTGGAAACAATGGACTTCAAACTGGGGTGCTTTTAAATTTGATGAGCGATTGCTTAAGCGTTTGCATGCTGACTTTCGGCATATATGGTTTGGTGGAGGAGGTAGTAATTGTTGGAATCCTAGTAAAATCTACTCAGATGGTACATTTACTGACTTATTGGGTATCCGGTATAAAGTTATTGACGGTGTTTATAGCTGTATCGTGGAAAACCCTTTACGAAAGGCAAGAACCATTAAAGATGTTGACAAATATTTTTCTTCACTACCAAATCCAAAAGATGTAGCTGAAGTTGCTACAAAAGATCTTGCTGAAGAAGCTGAATATTTATATAAAAATACAACGTATGCCCTTAAGGGTGAGCCAATGTGGAGTCATTTTGAATTATGCCAGTGGATTCGTGGAATGGATCAATTTTTTATAGATATTGTTCAAAATGAGGAACTAGCGTATAGCATATTTAAGAATTTATTTGATTACCAGACTGAGATGTATGAACTATATTTTAAAAAGGTAGGGAAATATCTTGACATCGTATGGGTTTCAGATGATCTTGGTGCTCAAAATGGTTTGTTAATAGGATTAGATCTTACTGTTAAATATGTTAAGCCTTGGCAGAAGAAAAGAATAGATTATATTAGGGAAAGGGCTCCTAAAGCAAAAATCTTCCTACATTCTTGTGGCTCTAATTATGATTTTGTTCCTGATTTGATTGAAATTGGGTTAGATGGGCTTAATCCTTTACAACCATTTGCAAAAAATATGGAACCAGAGAGATTAAAAAAAGATTTTGGCGATAAGTTATTATTTATGGGTGGACTTGACCATCAATTTATTCTTTCTAGGCCAGTGGATGAAATTAAATTATTTGTTGAAAGGTTGATTAAAGCCTATGCCCCTGGTGGTGGATATATATTCTCGACTACACATGTGGTACCTGCAAGCGCAAGTGCAGAAGGAGTTGTTGCTAGTTTTGATCATGCTTTAAATTTTGGGAAATATTAAAAAGAATTTATTTATATATTTATAAAATTAATAAATTAGATAAATGTATTCTGGTAAAAGTATTATCGATAATGATAAAAATTATTATATTGGTGTATTAGACCTTGGCACAACATCAATAAGGTTTATTTTATTTAGTGCAAGCGGTAAAGTTCTTTTTGAGTCATTTCAACCAATAAAACAATTTTATCCACAACCAGGATGGGTCGAAGAGGATCCTGTAGAAATATGGAAAGCGACTCAGAAGGTGATAAATGGATCGATAAAGAAATCACAAATTGACTCTAAAAACATCATAGCTCTAGGTGTCTGCAATCAGAGAGAATCAACAGTTGTTTGGAATAAACAGAGTGGCAATCCATATTCAAATTTAATTGTATGGCAGGATAGAAGAACTTCAACTAGATGTAATGAATTAAGAAATCAAGGTTATGAGAATATTGTTAAACAAAAAACTGGATTGACAATAGATCCATACTTTTCTGCTACAAAACTAGAATGGATATTAAGCAATGATAGATCTTTAATTAAGAAAGCTAAAGCAGGAAAATTGTTATTTGGGACGTTAGATAGTTGGATAATTTATAAGTTAACTGGAAGACATTTAACTGATGTATCAAATGCCTCTAGAACAATGTTGTTTAATATATCCAATCTTAATTGGGATAAAGAGTTATTAAATATTTTTGGTATTCCATCTAACGTTTTGCCAAATGTTTTGCCAAGTTTTGGAGATTCAATTTTTGGATATACATACAAGGGTTCAGTTTTTGGCAGAGAGATACCAATATGTTCAGTATTTGGAGACCAACAAGCTGCACTTTTTGGACAAAAATGCTTTAAGAGTGGAGATATTAAAAGTACTTTTGGAACAGGATCTTTTATGATGATGAATACAGGGAATCAAAAGGTTGTGAGTGAAAACAATTTACTCACAACGGTTTTTTATGGGTCAAACAAAAATGAAGTTTTTTATGCTCTTGAAGGCTCTATTTATAATACCGGCAGCGTATTCCAGTGGTTAAAAGAAGAACTTGGGATAATTAACAACTATGATGAAATAGAAAAGCTTGGTTCTAATGTTAGCTATCAAAACAATTTATTTATCGTACCTGCATTTACAGGTTTGGGGGCTCCGTTTTGGGATCCTTATGCTAGAGGAATAATTATTGGATTAACTCGGGATTCTGGGAAAAAACATATTGTAAGAGCTGCTATCGAATCAATAGCTTATAGGACTAAAGACGTGCTTATGGCTATGGAAAAAGATTCTAAAGTAAAGTTTAGTGAAATGAAAATTGATGGTGGTGTTTCTCAAAATAAATTGTTTTGCAAAATTCTTGCAGATTTAACAGGTATTAGTATTAAAAAATTTGATTTAAAAGAAGTCACCGCACTAGGTTCAATGTATGGTGCAGGTATTGGTATTGGAATATGGAATAATCCACTACAAATAAAAGAAGATAGAGTATTTGATAAATATTTTCCAGAAATGGAAGATAGTTTAAGGGGTAAACTTTATAATAGTTGGAGTCGCGCATTAACACGTTCAAAAAAATGGATAGTAGAATGAATATTAAGTCTATAAAGAAAGATATTGCAATAATTGGAGCTGGGATAATAGGTTGTGCTGTTGCTCGCGAGTTAAGCAGATATAAAAAAACTGTAGTTGTTGTTGAAAAAGAAGTTGATGTTGGATGGGGAACTACCAAAGCAAATAGTGGGATAATTCATGCTGGATATTCTGATAAAGTTGGAACAGCAAGGCTAAATTTGTCTCATAGTGGCAATATTCTTTTTAGGAAGTATGCACAAGAGCTGGATATACCGATAAAGAATGTCGGTTCATTGGTAAATGCTTTAGATAAATCTCAAATAGGCGTGCTTGAAGAGTTGTTAAATATAGGTAAAGGGAATGGTATCGGTAGCATTGAAATAATATTTAACAATGAAAATATAAAGAAGATAGAGCCAAATATAAGTGATAAAGTATGTGCGGCTCTTTATGCTAAGGAAGCATGTATAGTTTCTCCGTATGAGGCAGCAATCGCACTTTATGAAAATGCAAGTGAAAATTCAATTAAATTTCTTTTTGATTCAGAGGTTAGCGATATAATTTATAATAAGTCTGCTAATTTATTTTATATCAAAACTCCCCATGCAAACGTAGAAGCAAGTTTTATTATCAATTGCGCAGGTGTTTTTTCGGATAAAATCGCAATGATGATAGGTGATGATTCATTTTCAATTAATCCTGCTAAAGGGGAGTATCTAGTTTTTGATACTGAAACTTACGGATTTGTTAATAAAATAAATTTTAGTATTCCTGTTGGCGAAACTAAAGGTGTGTTAGTAGCACCTACTGTTGATAAAAATTTTATTATCGGTCCAAGTTATGAGAAGGTAGATGGATATGATGTTTCTACAACAAGAGAGGGATTGAAGGGAATAAGACAAAAAGCCGAAAAATTATTTCCAAATATACCATATAACAGTGCAATCACCAGCTTTGCAGGATTACGAGCAGCATCGAATAGCAATGATTTTATAATTGGTCCTTCTCATGTAAATAATAAGTTTATAAATGTTGCAGGGATCCAGTCTCCTGGACTTACATGTGCTTTTTCGATATCAAAACTTGTTGTCAATATTCTTAAAGATTTGGGTATTAAGCTTCGAAATAATAATAAATTTATGCCTGTAAGAAAAAGGTTAATGAAATTCAATAAAGAAAATTATGAAAAAAACAGAGAATTATTTAAGAAAGACAACCAATATGGTGAGATTGTATGCCGGTGTGAGAAAGTAACAGAAGCTGAAATCGTAGAAGAAATTAGAAAGGGAGCAAATACACTAGATGAAATAAAATTCAGGACAAGGGCGGGAATGGGGAGGTGCCAAGGGGGTTATTGCACACTTAAGGTGATGAAAATTTTAGCAAGAGAACTCGATGTAGCATTTGAAGAAATTACGAAGGCAGGTAAAAAATCATATATGGTAAAAGAAAAAATAAGCTGATGGTAAGTAGGAAAAAATATG
>JAUVXY010000015.1 GCA_030603375.1 Actinomycetes bacterium
TTTTGAAGCCCGCAGATTATCTAAAGGAGTTAAAACCCTTTATGTAAATAAAATGCTGCATGTGTTCAAAATACTTAGAAACAACGAAATTGTCGCAATTCCCACAGACTGGGATCCTGGCGCCAGAGCAACCCCTTTTAATCTTTTTGGCAAAAAGGCTTATATCCCAAACGGACCGGTTCATATAGCATTGATGTCCGGGGCAGCTTTAATTCCAAGCTTTATTATTAGAAAAGGAAAGTACAACCATTACCAGGTAATCGGAGAGCCGATAAAGCTTTGCACCGAAGGAGATAAAAAAACTTTAATTTCAAAAAATATGGGAAAAATGGTAGAAGTTTTAGAAAAGTATATAAAAGACAATATTGTTGAGTGGGAAATGTTCCATAATATATGGGACGAAGAATAACTAAAAACATTTCGACATGAAAACCATAAGCAAAAACAACATTAATCCTTATAGTAATACCGTCTGGCATGCTGAAGCTATAAAAAATGTAGAGCATATACTAAAAACAAATATCTCTTCTGGCTTAAGCGAAAAAGAAGCTGAAGAAAAAATCAAAGAAGTAGGATTTAATGAGTTAGAAGAAAAAAAGGGCCGCTCTCCTCTTAAAATATTTATCTCTCAGTTCAATGATTTTATGATCTGGATCCTGATTGCAGCAGCATTTGTTTCCGGAGTTATTATAAGAGAGATCACTGATGCCATCGTTATATTAATAATACTAATAATTAATTCAGCGCTTGGCTTTACCCAGGAGTACAGAGCAGAAAAAGCTCTCCAGGCGTTAAAGGAACTGGCATCTCCTGCAGCCACTGTTATAAGAGACGGCAAAGAAAAAAACATCAGCTCAAAAAGCCTTGTTCCGGGCGACTTGATAAAACTATCTCCCGGAGATTTAGTTCCTGCTGATTGCAGGATTATAAGAGAAACTAATCTTCAGACAGATGAATCTATTCTCACAGGTGAGTCGCTGCCGGTAGATAAAACCACAGATACCTTAAAAAAAATTCATGTCCCGCTTGGTGATAAGAAAAACATGCTATTCAGCGGCACCACTATAGTCAAAGGAAGATGCATGGCTGTACTAGTGGGAACTGGAAAAAATACCGAAATTGGTAAAATTGCAGGTATGATACAAGAAATTGAAGAGCCTACCCCGCTGCAAATAGAATTAAAAACTATTGGCAAAAAAATAGGCATTATTTGTCTTGCAGTAAGCGGCATAGTATTTTTATCCGGAGTAATTAAGGGAAACGAACTTGCTGAAATGTTTCTGGTAGCAGTTGACCTTGCTGTTGCTGCCATACCTGAAGGGCTTCCAGCTGTTGTCACTGTTTCGCTTGCTCTCGGTGTTCAAAAAATGGCAAAAAATAACGCTCTGGTTAGAAAATTAAGCTCTGTTGAAACTTTGGGAGGGGTAACAGTAATATGTACCGATAAGACAGGGACGCTAACTGAAAACAGAATGAGGATAAGAAAAATATACTCAGGTGTTGAAGAAGTAAGTGAATACGAAAAATTTTTAAAAAAATATAATAGTGATTTAAGCACAAATAAAAAAAATATTTTAATCACAAAGGTTTTAACCAAAAACACTGCCTTGAAATTCTTAGTTGAAAATTCTGTACTTTGTAATGATGCCTATTATGCAAATAAAGAAGACAGGAAAATTTCAGGGGACCCCACCGAAGCCGCTCTTATAGAAATGGGGAGTTTTTTTTCGCTGGATAAAAGCAATCTGGAATCCAAAAAACCAAGGATACTGGAGGAACCATTTGATTCTACACGTAAAATGATGACCACGATTCATAAAATTTCTAAGGATTCTTCCCCATCTTACATACTATTTTCAAAAGGGGCGCCTGAAATTATCCTCCAAAGATGCTCAAAGATAATGAAAAACGATATTGTTGCTGAAATATCTGCAGAGGACAAAGAAAAATTAAAAAATATCAACTCGGCTCTTGCCAGCGGCGCAATGAGAAATTTAGCTTTTGCTTTTAAATATTTAGACCACCTTCCAGACAGCAAAAGTATAAAAGACGAAGAAACCAATCTTACGTACTGCGGAATTGTTGGAATGATAGATCCTCCAAGACCAGAAGTATATGATGCCATAGAGAAATGCAAAAAGGCAAACATAGAAGTAATAATGGCTACAGGTGATCACAAACTTACTGCTAAAGCTATCGGAAAAGAGCTTGGTATACTTGGCGAAAGCGGTAGAACAATAGATGGAGAACAATTTGATGCACTAACCGAAGAACAGCTTGAAAAGCAAATAAGCGATATAAAAATATTTGCCAGAGTTTCGCCTTCAAATAAGGTGGACATCATAGGCGCCCTCAAAAAAAATAACCACATAGTGGCAATGACCGGAGATGGGATAAATGATGCTCCTTCGCTCAAAAAAGCAGATATTGGAGTTGCAATGGGTATAACAGGTACAGATGTAAGCAAAGAATCAAGCGATATGATTCTTACAGATGATAACTTTGCAACAATAGTGAAAGCAGTAAGAGAAGGAAGAATAATATATGCCAACCTTAAAAAATTTATATTGTTTTTGCTCTCTTGCAATATCTCAGAAGTACTCCTTATGTTTATATCAATAGTAATTGGGGATTATGTTTTCTATCTCTTTACCGGCCAAAAGGGATTTATATATATACCGCTGCTGCCTGTTCAAATCTTATGGATGAATCTAGTTACCGATGGTTTGCCTGCAATGGCCCTTGGCGTAGATCCTCCTGAAAAAAATATTATGGCCAGAAAAGCTGCCAAAAAAAGGGAGCAAATCCTCAGTAAAAAAAGACTGTTTCTGACCATGTGGCAGGGCTTTATTTTAACTTTAGGTTCGCTTTTTATATACTTTACCGGCCCCATTCTTTTTGATACACATACCTCCATTTCCGACACAAAGATTTTCCAAACTTCTGTTTTTACAACTTTGGTTTTAACGCAGCTTCTTCATACGTTTAATTACAGGTTTGAAAAAAGAGGTATTTTTAACAAAGGCATCTTTGGCAACAAATATTTAAATCTTGCAATAGTACTTTCTATTTTACTGCAGGTATCTATAATTTATGTTCCTTTGCTCCAAAAAGTTTTTAGTACAGCCAGTCTAAACCTATACCACTGGATATTTATAATAATTGGTTCTGTATTTCCAGTTATTATAATTAACTTCATAAATGAAATTATGTATAGAAAAAGTAAAAATTAATAATTTTAAAAATAATTGCTCTTTAAAAAATTTATCAGGAGTTAAAATGCCAAGCATAATATATGAGATAGAAGATTCTTGCCTTGAGCTAATCAAGGGCGATATTACAACCCAGAAAACTGATGCTATAGTAAATGCAGCGAACAAAGCATTGTCTCCCGGAGGTGGAGTGTCAGGTGCCATTCATAGAGCCGCAGGGCCAAACCTGCGGGAAGAATGCAGAACTCTTGGAGGCTGCAAAACAGGTGAAGCAAAAATTTCAAAAGGCTATCATCTTCCGGCAAAATATGTAATTCATACTGTCGGCCCTGTTTACGGTGAGAGCCCTGATGATGAGTTATGTCTAAGCAACAGTTATAAAAACAGCCTTTACAAAGCATCTAAAAATAATATTAAAAGCATATCGTTTCCATCAATAAGTACAGGAATCTTTGGATATCCGGTAAAAGAAGCTTCTGAAGTTGCGCTTAATACAATAATTGATTATCTTAGAAAACATCCGGGAATTAAGCTTGTTAGAATGGTCCTGCATTCTGATGAGGATCTGCAGACTTACAAATCAACATTAGAAAAAATTTTAAACTCTCCGGGGCAGCAGTAATTTTTATGCGCTATAAAAATTAGGAGCACTTGGAAAATCCGCAGCTTCTGCAGACATAACATCCACCCTCAGGCTCCATTATAACATCACACTCGGGGCATATCATTACCGATCTTGGACCGCCTGTCACATCCAGATCAAACTTATTAGATCCTTTCATGTAAAATTCCAGGGCTTTTCCAATAGCATCGGGGCAGGACAACACATGCGTGTTACTATCAGCGATACAGGTTATACATCTTATTCCAGTAATTTGCTTTTGTATTGATTCTATGTCTATGCCTGACCTTATAGCAACGCTGACAAGCCTCCCTACAGCTTCAGACAAAGCCGCACAACCTTCTTCACCCGTATTTATAAATACTTCACATATTCCATTGTCATCTGAATTTACAGTAACATAAAGTTTGCCACAATCTCCAATTAAGTATTTCTTCGTCATTCCACTTGTTACTTCAGGTCGTGGTCTTGGTTTTATCTTCTTTGTTGTTTTTTTATCCAACTCTTCTTCTTTGCTCTCCCCGCCAGGTCCTTCTGCCTCCTCTAAAATTTTTTTCTTTCCTTCAATTTCCTCCGGAGATGCTTTAGCTATATTTTCTTCCTTTTTCTCTCTTTCTACTTCCAATACCTGGACTTCCCTGCTTCCGTCTCTATATATAGTAGTTCCCTTGCACCCCAGCCTGTAAGCCAGAACATATACATCTTCTACATCTTTTTCGGTTGCGCTGTTTGGGAAATTAACAGTTTTAGAAACTGCATTGTCCACAAATTCCTGAAAAGCTGCCTGCATTCTAACATGCCAAATCGGTGTTACTTCATGAGCTGTTACAAATATCCTCTTGCAGACAGCAGGGATCTCAGCAATATCTTCCAGATTACCTTTTCTTGCCACCTTTTCCATAAGCTCTTTACTATAAAATTTTTCAATTTTGGCTGTTTTTTCAAAATAAGGGTTCACCTCCACAAGCCTATCATTGTCCATTACATTTTTAACAAATGATATTGCAAAAAGAGGTTCTACGCCGCTGGAGCACCCTGCAATAATGCTTAGCGTTCCTGTAGGAGCAATAGTAGTAGTGGTAGCATTTCTAATCCTACAGCCATCCTGAGTACCATATATACTTCCTTCGAAGTTTGGGAAAACTCCTTTTTCTCCCGCTAAACTTTTAGATGCTTCTTTTGATTCATTTTGGATGAAGCTCATAATGTCCCGGGCAAGTTCCAAAGCTTCTTCACCATTATATGGTATCCCCAGAACTATTAGCATATCTGCAAATCCCATAACTCCAAGACCTATCTTCCTGTTCCCGTTAACCATCTTCTTTATTTTCTCTAAAGGGTATTTGCTCATATCAATCACATCATCTAAAAACCTGACTGCGGTGTGAACGACTTTCTTTAACTTATCGTAATCAATTTTTCTTTCCCCATCTTCTTCCTTTATCATACGAGATAAATTTATAGACCCTAAATTACATGCTTCGTATGGTAGCAGAGGCTGTTCGCCGCAGGGATTGGTGCTTTCAATTATACCAATATTTGGCGTGGGATTATCTTTGTTTAATCTGTCCAAAAATACAATGCCGGGATCCCCATTCTTCCACGCATGCTCAACTATCTTTTTAAAGACATCCCTTGCATTGTATCTATCTACAACCTCTTTGGTCCTTGGGTTGATAACATCATATTCATCATTATTTTCAACTGCCTTCATAAAGGCTTCTGTGATCCCAACTGAAATATTAAAATTATTCAATTTATCGCCATCTTCTTTGGATACTATAAAATCCAAAATATCAGGATGGTCCACCCGCAGTATCCCCATATTTGCACCTCTTCTTGTGCCACCCTGCTTTATAGTATCAGTAGCAGCATTGAAAACAGTCATAAAAGAAATAGGGCCGCTTGATACTCCTTTGGTAGTAAGAACCACATCATTCCTGGGTCTTATGTTAGAAAATGAATAGCCAACTCCTCCACCCGACTTTTGTATAAGGGCAGTTTCCTTTATAGCCTCAAAAATACTCTCCATGGAATCTCCTACAGGAAGTACGAAACAGGCAGCCAGTTGCTGGAGCTCCCTTCCGGCATTCATAAGTGTCGGCGAGTTTGGTAAAAAATCAAGATCTGCCATAATATCAAAAAACTGTTTTTCTATTTTCCTAATTTCTTCCTTTGTCTTGCCATAGTTTTTCTCAGCAGAGGCAACATTTTTAGCAACCCTTACAAACATACCAACGGGCTCCTCCAGTAGAGTGCCCTTTTCATCTTTTTTAAGGTCTCTTTTCTTTAAAACCTTTATTGCATTTTCTGTTAATTTTATTTTTTTATTATAATAATAGTTATCCTGATTTTTTCCTTTTTTAAGCTTTTCTGCTTCCTTCATAATTAACACCCCTAAAAATATTAATAACAATTTGAGCCTATTGCAAAAAACAGCTCTTTAGTTAAAGACTTCAGATAACTTGCTTCCTTCCTTAATTAAAAATTGTAGCATTATAACTTTCGATTAACACCCATTATGTTGTATATATTTTAATATTACAACACTATATATAGTGTTGTCAAACAAATTTTTTATTTTTTATAAATAATTTTGACCTAAAAATTTAATGGTGTTATCTTATTATAATTCTGCTATAATTTAGACTTTAATTGCACAAATACAAAAAATATTTGTATACTTAATAAAATATATAAACCAGACAGGAGTGCTATGTCCTCGATAATCAAAAAGAGAAGAAAAAAAATGAGGAAAAAAAAGCATAAAAAAATGCTTAAGAAAACAAGATGGCAGAGAAGAAATAAATAATATAATGGACAGTCATAGTTCTGCAGAAAAACATAATTTTTTAAACTTTCTTGATGAAAAAATCTTAATCTGTGATGGGGCTATGGGAACCATGCTGCAAAAGGTTGGTTATTCTGCTTGCCCTGATTATTTAAATATAGAAAAAGATGGCAAAAAAAAAGTAGTGAATGTGCATCTTGGTTACATTAAGGCAGGATCAGACATAATCCAAACCAATACATTCGGCTCTAACCCATACAAACTTAAATCCTGCGGACTTCTTCCAGATATGGAAAAAATAAACAAAAATGCTGTGTCCATAGCAAATGAGGCTGTTAAAATCTACAAGGAAGAAACTGGCAGCAGCAGACACATATTTATAGCTGGCGATATCGGCCCTACAGGGAAACTGCTAGAGCCAGCTGGAGATGCGAAGTACAGTGAAGTTGTGGATCTGTATTCAAGACAAATCGATATTTTAGTAAAAAATTCTGTGGACCTGATACTAATTGAAACAATTATGGATTTAAATGAGGCAGCTGCAGCAGTTGAGGCAGTAAAAAAAGTAACATCCTCCATGCCGGTGGCGTGCACAATGACTTTTGGAGAAAACGGCGTTTCCATGATGGGAAATAAAGCCGAAGATTCACTTGTAATACTGCTAAATTCAGGGTGCGACATTGTGGGGGCAAATTGTGGCATGGGCTCTGACTCAATGCTTGGTATAGTAAAAAAAATGAGGAAAGCTGCTCCAGACGCTAAACTTATCTTTCAGCCTAATGCCGGCCTCCCTGTCCTTAAGAATGGAAAAACAGTCTATAATGAAACCCCTGAGTCTATGGCTTCTAACACCAAAGAATTCCTTCCCTACAAGCCATCAATACTCGGCGCATGTTGTGGCAGTACACCTGCCCACATTAGCAAAATAGCACAGCTGGTCAGGTAAATCTACTTCAGGAGGCCCGCAACTATTAGCTCCACTGCTTCAGTCTCACTTAATCTTCTTGCCATTAAAGTTTGAAGTTGTTTTGAATCAACACTTCCTATAGAAGCCTCGTGCGTAATATGAGCTTTTGGATTTCTAACCTCAACAATTGGTATTGCACTTGCAACAGCATTGCCCTGTATTATTTCCTGGCAATCAACATGCCCCCTTGCATAGTCTCCCATAGCTACGAGCTTATTATAAACTTGCGCTCTTGCATTTTGCCTTAGTGCTATTCTTGAAGTTAGAACCCCTTTTGCTTTCTCGCCAACAAGAATACCGGCTTCTTTAACATTTACAATATCATCGCCTCTGCCGCTTATTCTCGTAATCATTTCCATAACACTATGGTTGCCGCATGTAGTTTCGTAATCAATATCAATACTTCCAACTCTTCCTTTTATAAGCTCGAACTCTGTTTTAAATTTTGCATAGTCTTCTAAAATAATGCGTGCTTTCGGTATTACTGTTATCCCGCCTTCTTCACTATGTATATGTCTTTCAAAATAAGAATATTTTGCTCCCCTGCCCACCTTTATTTTCCCATCCATCACATGTTTTACATCAACAGCATTAGGAAAAATACAATGGGCAAAAATAGATACAATGGAATTTTGTCCAATATTTATATTCATTATTATTTTTTGGATAGCTTCCCTGTGCGTAACTCCAAAACAAAGATGCACTGGTTTTTCAATTGTTACGTTTTCCTTTAATACTATATTTATATCTACCCCATCTTTTATCTCCACAGTATTAACCGTAAGTCCGGTGACAACATTTGTGTCAATAACTTTATCTTTATTAATTACAAGTCTTGCTGTATCTTTATCGTGCATCTCAGGATAAATATTTGCAGCTTTAACTAATTCTTCAACACTCATTTTACAAACTCCGCTTACTCAGGTAAGTTTTTATGATCGCAGGGGATGCATTTACCTTTAAAATATACACTGACCTTATCAATGCTCCCGCTTTGTATTATATCCCCATGACATAATAGAAAGGCATCCTCTGCCTGCTTTAATACAGCCAGGCTATGTGTAATTAAAATAACTGTGGTCCCATTGGATTTTAAAAACTTGATGGCTTTAAACATATTATTAAGCGATGCAACATCTATGCCTGAATCAGGTTCATCCAGAATAACAAGCTCGGGCTCCATTACCAGAATTGAAGCAAACTCTATCCTTTTTCTTTCACCACCGCTAAGCCCTTTATCCACAGCTCTATTAATATATTCTCCCGGGCTCATACCGACTTTCTCTAAAACATCTGTCACTGTTTCCCTGCTTTTATTTTTTGCCGAAGATTTAATAAAATCTTCAACTGTGAGCCCTTCAAATCTTGCTGGCTCCTGCCATGCAAGAGTAATGTTTTTCCTTGCTCTCTCATAAACACTCAAATTTTTAATTGACTTGCCCTTATATATTATATCTCCGGTAAAATCTCTGTATCCTTCAAGCCCCATTATCGTGTATCCAAGTGTAGTTTTGCCGGCACCATTCGGCCCAACCACAGCATGAATATGCCCCTCCTGAAAGGAAACGCTTAAACCATTGAGTATCTTGCTTCCATTTATAGATAAACTTAAGTTTTTGACTTCAAGTATCCCCATTATTACCGCCTCTAAAATTAACAATGCACTATATAATAGTGTCAAATAAATTATAAATCAAATCAAAAGTTTTTTAAGTTGCAGAATTGATGTTTTGGTTTTCTACGCTGCAGTTGTCAGATTAGGCCATTTTCTTTACTTACCCCTATAATACAATCAACTGCTTCCTGCGGTTCATCCACCACTCTGTAAAGCTTTTTGTCTTCCGGGCTTATGGCTGCATATCTGGCAAGCAGAAACTCGTCAATCCAACCACATAAACCTTTCCAATAAGTGCTACCATACAGGATAATTGGGAAATGCTCAATCTTACTGGTCTGAGCCAATGTTAATGCCTCAAAGAATTCATCCAGTGTGCCAAAACCGCCGGGAAAAATGACAAAGCCCACCGAATATTTAACGAAGATCATTTTTCGGACAAAGAAATAACGAAACTCCAGCGATATATTCTGGTAAGGGTTGGGTTTCTGTTCTAATGGTAATTCTATGTTGCAGCCAACTGAAAGTCCTCCGGCCTCAAATGCACCTTTATTTGCCGCTTCCATTATCCCGGGACCGCCGCCGGTAATTACCCCCATACCATTTTCTGCCAGCAGGGATGCGGTTTTCGTAGCAGCTTTATAGTAGTCATTGCTGGATGCGGTGCGGGCGGAACCAAAAATAGCAACACATGGGCCTACATCAGCCAATGCATCAAACCCATCAACAAACTCGCCCTGTATACGCAATACGCGCCAGGTATCTGTATTTACAAAATCAGATTTTACCTTCTTCGGCGCTTGTAATAGTTTGTAGTCTTCGTCTTGACGCAGCTGTTTTTTCTTCATATTTTCAATTCTTTCGTTTTTAATTTTTATATATCTCTACTATATTATAGCATAATGAAGTGGGCCAAAAAGTTTGTGCAACCTATTGATTGTGTCCTAACTTGTCAATTTCTTCAGCTTTCTTAATATGTAGATCAAGCTTTCTGTATCAAGCTTGCAATAATCCTCAAGGGATCTTCTTATTTTATTTATTTCTTCCGGTGCAGCAATGGTTTTGCTGCTGCCCGTGCTGCGCGTAATATAAAGATATGAAATGCTTGCATTCATCCCGTTAGATATGTCCAATCCATCATAACTTATACCTGTTATAGCTGGCAGCACACTTTTAACTGATGCGCTCCCCTTTTGAGAAGAGTTGTAATAATAAAATTTACCAAAAGGCTCATACAGGTCTACTATTCTGGGAATAATTGAGTTGACCCATTTACTATATTGGCTGAAAGATTCTGCAAGTTCGTTCAAAACACCTTTTTCAAATGACTCGCAGTAAACTATTATAGAACCTCTGCTGCCTAACTTATCTTTCAGGGAAGACAGCAAATCACCTCTTGGGTCACCCCTGCCTTCGGCAAGAAATGGATAATGCTTACCAGTGCCGTTCATCGAATCCAGCACATGAAGAGAAAACTGAAAAGGTATCCTCTGATATGGTCTGGTACCGTCATAGCATGGTATGGCTTCGGAAAATGTCTCAAAGTCAAGAAAGTAAAGAGGGTATACAAGCTTACTTAAAAATGAGAAAATTGCCTTCCTGTCAATCCTTGGCTTTAGGGTTTTTTCGCATTCCAGTTGTATTTTCTGCTTAAAACTCAAGCTATAACCTTCAGGGATATCTTTTATTAAAGTAATTCCATTCCCGAAAAGTTCAGCAGCTTTGTTTTTTGCCCCATATAAATCAAATACATTATTACCCGGCAAAAACGACCAGCACTCGTCCTTTAGCGGACACACATAAGGTTTGCTGCAGTGCCTTCCAATTTTAATATCGGGACAATCGCTGCTGGATATAACAGCAAACATTTTCTCTATCCGCTCCCTGATGCCAGAAGAAAATTCTGCTGCTTCCTCTGTAATATCTGATGTAGCAAATAATCTCTCAGGATTTATATCTCCATTCCTTACATACTCCCTGTTAATATACGTCAGGTAACATTTCCTTATTTTAAGCCCTGCCTTCTCATAGCAGTACCTCTGGAAAGCTACATCCTCTACATTTATATCCTTTACTCCTGTTGAGCTTTTAACTTCAATAATATCCCACTCATCTGACCCTGCTGGATTTAAAATATCAGCCCGCGCGTAAATGCCCCCTGCTAGAAACCCTGCCTCAAATAATGGTTTCCGCTTAGTTAGAAGCTGCGCAGACATCCTAAGTCCTTTTTCAAAACCACCCTTATGCTCCACATCAATTCCACAGGGGAAGAGCTTTTTTGCATATTCGCCGACAAGATGCCCCTGATCAAAAATATATTGCGTTGCTGCATCTGGCTCCGGAATGCTTTCCCTGCGGTTAAATAAAAACCATAAATATTTCAGGCACTGCAGCCCTGCCAGGTATTTAGATTTTGAAATAATTTTATTGTTTTTCATTGAATCTACCAGAAAAGATCTTCTGCCTTTTTTCATCTTTTTAAATATCCTGCAACAGGTATTCTCCTGGTAAATAAATTCTGCAATACCGCAGTTGTTGAAAAGCTGCGATTTTTTATTTACTTTTCTTTTTGTAAATTAAAATAGCTTTACATTTATATTTATGCCCCCACAAATTTTTTCGCCAGTGCCTCTGCAATAAATGCTACTACAAAAAGTATGCTGATAATAATCATAAGAGGGTGAAGTTCTCTGAATTTTCCCCTTAGTAATTTAATAAGCGTATAGCTTATAAATCCAAACCCGATACCATATGAAATATTATATGTAAAAGGCATGATAATTATTGTTAAAAATGCCGGGATCCCAACTTCAAAATTTTTAAAATCAATTCTTGAGATTACACCCATCATTAAAAATCCTACTATTATCAGCGCAGGAGCAGTTACAGGATGTTTGTACACACCTTCTGCTATTTGAACTCCGCCGCCAACTATTGCTATAACAGGAGCAAAGAATATTGACAGTAAAAATAAAACACCCGTAGTTGTTGGCATGATACCGGTCCTGCCGCCATCAGATACTCCAGAAGCGCTTTCAATGTAAGTAGTAACAGAGCTTGCGCCAAAAAGACCTCCTGCAACAGCAGCAAGGGAATCTATTAACAGCACCCTTCTAAGCCCGGGGAGGTTGCCCTTTTTATCAAGCAGGCCAGCTTCTTCCCCTACCCCGATAACAGTGCCCATAGTGTCAAAAAAGTCAGTCATAAATAATGCAAATATCATAACAATTGCTGCTATATTCAACATACCATTGTTCCACACAGCTCCAACAATATCAGCTTTAAAAAAAGTGCTAAAACTGTCAGCTGTCGGCATTTTTACAAACTCAGTCGGAAAGGGAATAATCCTGAATATCATACCAACAACTGTTGTGCCAAATATTCCTATAAGAATTCCTCCCTTTACCCGGTAAGCAACCAGCGCTGCTGTCAGAACAAGGCCAAAAACAGAAAGTAGAGTGTAGCTTGCGGTGAAGTCTCCAAGGCTCACTGCTGTTACAGGATTGATATTTACAAAGCCTGCTTCCTGGGTTCCAATAAAAGCTATAAATAGACCAATGCCAACTCCTATGGCATATTTTAGATCCATAGGAATTGCCGTCATTACCATTTTCCTGAAGCCTGTTAAAACAAGTACCGTTACAATTATTCCTTCTATTACTATTATTCCCATTGCCTGCTGCCAGCTCAGGCCCAAACCAAAAATTATTGTAAATACTACCACTGCATTAATTCCCATACCAGAGGCAAGTGCAAAAGGCGTATTGGTAAGAACTCCCATCAAAATACTCATCAACCCGGCACCTATGCAAGTAGCAACAACTGCTGCCTCAAAAGGAATACCGGTAGCACCTCCGGAAGAAAGAATAGCCGGGTTTACAAAAATAATGTACGCCATTGTCATAAAAGTAGTAATTCCGGCTACAATTTCTGTTCTGACTGTTGTCTTCCTCTCACTGAGCTTGAAATAACTCAAAGCATGCCCCCTCTCTCTTTTAAAAAATAATACTTCTATTTTACAAAAAATTATAATAACATTCTATTATAAATAAAATTTTTTTATAACCTTTTAATAAATTTTACAAAAAATCTATGAACAGTTTGTTTTCAGTTATAGAATGGACAAAAAATTTCTTTACTCTTGAAAATTCTAAGGCATTATTACTCAAATTTTATGAGTGGTTCCAGGACTTTCTGATTAAAGCTTTTGACAAAATACAATATGAACCAATAAGGGACCTGCTCTCAAACCCCTGGTTCTGGATAATTTTAATAATATTATTTATTATCAGAAGAATTTTCAGAAGAAGATAAATAGCATACAGCAACTAAAAAAATAACTAGCAATGCCACAATACTTCCAAGCGCTGCAACTTTACCTGAATTATTTTTAATTTTCTCGTTTAATAAGTATAGCCTTGAGTTATTCTTTCTTAAATAATCCAAAAATTTTTCATCCAGCAATTTTCTGTCTGACTCATCAATATTAGATATTTTATTTATAATCTTTTCTTCTATGTTTTCAGATGGTCTTACAACTATATTCTTTGCTATATTCCTTGCAATCTTTGAATATTTGTTTACATTATTCATAATATTTTAATTTTTCTTTTATTGTTTTCCTTGCTCTGTGGATATTAGTCTTAACTGTCCCAATTGGCTTTTTAGTTAATTCTGCAATTTCTCTATAACTATAATCCTGTAAATCCCTTAAAATCAAGGGTATTCTGTAGCTCTCATCAAGACTTACTATAATATTTAATACTTTCTTCACCATTTCTTTATCTAAAAAAACTTTTTCCAGATTACGGTTAAAGTTAGTAAAAACAACTTCACAATTCTCTGTTAACTCATCCAGGCTTACTTTTTGATTCGAAGCCTTTGACCGCAGCCTTAATTTGTCTATGCACGTGTTAACAGTTAGTTTTCTTATCCATGTTTTAAAACTAGAAAGTCCCCTAAAACCTCCTATAGAAAGGTACACTTTTACAAATACTTCCTGGCTTGCATCCTCTGCATCATGAGTATTTCTTAAAATAAAAAAAGACGTTGTGTATACATAATTAGAATACCGTCTGACTAGCTCCTCGAATGCAACCTTGTTCCCTTTCTTGGATTTTGAAACCAATACCCTGTCATCTACAGCACTGCTGCTCTTTTTTTCTTTTAACCTGCCCAATACATTCCTCTTTTTTTGTAAGAAGCGCTTATTTTACTCTCTTGCTTGCATTCTTTTTCTCAACAAGTTCAAGGCTTGCTGTTTGATAATCTCCATCTCTGTATATTTTTATCTGAACCTCATCACCAACATTATGGCGCAAAATCCGGGCCAATAGTTCATAAGGCGTTTTTACGGCAACTCCATCAAATTCTATGATTATATCTCCTTTTTTTATTCCAGCTTTTTCTGCAGAATACCCTTTTATAACATTGTTGACATACACTCCTGCTATATCCGTCTCATTCTCCCCCATTTCAATTCCCATAAATGGTATCCTTGCCCTGCCATACTTTATTATCTGGTCAGCTATATTAACTGATGTATCGCTTGTTATCGCAAATCCAATGCCTGCGCTTGTCCCTGATGGAGAAAATATTAATGTGTTCATCCCTACTACCTGCCCGGACGAATTTACAAGCGGACCGCCGCTATTGCCTGGATTTATTGGCGTATCAGTTTGTATTAAGTCAACCTGAGGCAGTATGTCCGGAGAAATTGCAATATTCCTTCCCTTTGCACTAATTATGCCCATAGTTATAGTCTGCTGCAGCCCAAACGGACTTCCAAATGCAATGGCAATTTCGCCCACTTCCACATTATCGCTGGATGTAAAACTTGCAGCTTTTAAACCTTTTTCATCAATTTTTATAACAGCAACATCAGTGTTTTTATCTCCTCCTATCAGTTTTGCCTGATATTGCGAACCATCGCTCAGAGTCACGAGTAGCTCTTCAGCTTCTCCAGCCACATGGTTATTTGTAATAATATAACCATCGTTAGTATATATTACTCCTGATCCCAGGCCTTCCTCTACATGCTCTTCTCCAAAACTATCTTCCCTCTTTACCCTGACTCTTATGTTTACTACTGAAGGTTTTACCTCTTTTACTACTTCGCTTATTGATTTGCTAAACTCTTCAAGAGTTATTATCCTACCCTCTTTTTTCTCTTCCAGACCGGGGAGTTCTATATCCTCTCCCGGCAATACTTCCTGCTCATATTCTTCTATTTCGCCTTCGCTAACTTTTTCTTCCTGTGCCTGCTGCTCTCTGTCTTCGCCCTTTAGTAAATCAGAAGGAGAGACTTTATTAATAGTAGAAATTACCCCAAGAGTGAGCATTGAACCAACAAACAAAACTAATAATGCCGCTATTATTAGTACGCACCCTTTGAGAAAAAATGGCTTAATCCCATTATCATTGTTGATGTCAAATTTATTCATATTCCTCCCGTTTTTACTTTTCAGGCACACTGCAGGTTTTTAAGATCTTTCTTCTTTTAACTCTTCCGCAGTAATACTCCCGGATTTTAACCTGATGGCATCCCGCTGCATCTGT
>JAUVXY010000108.1 GCA_030603375.1 Actinomycetes bacterium
GGCCAGCAAAGTACATATTATATGTATAGTTGTAGTTTTACCTGCACCATTTGGCCCTAAAAAGCCAAATATCTCTCCTTCTTTTACTGAAAATGAGATATTGTCCACTGCTTTTACTTTGTTAAATTTTTTAACTAAATTTTTAACTTCTATTATGTTATTACTTACAAGCATTCTGATCCTCTTCTTACTCATATCGCAATGCATCAATCGGATTTAATCTCGCTGCTCTCATGGCGGGAAAAATTCCAAAAAATAATCCAATCATGGTTGAAAAAGTAAAGGCAAGAATTATTGGAAAAATAGTGATACTGGTACTCAGGATGGTAAACTTATCCAGGATTATGGATATAAAAATTGCAAATATGACTCCTACTATACCGCCGGTAACGCTTAAAACAATGCTTTCGGTAAGGAATTGAATTAGTATATCTTTGTTTTTGGCCCCTACTGCTTTTCGAATACCAATTTCTCTGGTCCTTTCTGTAACAGACACAAGCATTATGTTCATAATCCCAATACCGCCTACCAGCAATGAAATACCGGCAATGCTGCTTATAGTGATTGTAAAAATACTGGTTATTGTGCTAACCATGTCAAGCATTTGAGTTTGGCTTTGTATTGTAAAGTCATTGCTGTCCCCTGGTTTAATATTGTGCTGTCTTCTGAGTATCTTTTCTATTTCTTCCGAAGCTTTGTCAGTGCTTTCTTCATCTACACTTTTAGCCATTATCATATTAATATAGTCCAGGCCATAAAGCTTGTTTTGTGCGGTAGTAATTGGGACTGAAACCATATTGTCCTGGTCTGCTCCAAACTGGGTTGCACCCATAGGTTCATTTGTGCCTATAACTGTAAAATTTTTTCCATCTATCTTTATTATTTTCCCTACTGGATCTTTTTTGCCAAATAGTTTTTCCACAACTGTTTGTCCTATAACTGCAACATTGGAAGAATTTGCTACATCGCTTGAGTTATAAAATCTACCCTTGCCTATTTCAAAATTATATATTTCCTCGGCAGCCTCTGAGGATGCATATATGCTAACCTGCGTATTTTTATCCAGGTAAGATATAACAGAAGAGCTGATCACTACAGGTGCAGCTCTATCTATTAGAGAGGCTTCCTTTTCTATGGCTTTTGCATCCCCAATTTTTAATTGATCCATGGCTCTTGTTCCAAGAACAGCTCCAATGTCTTCCTCTTCACTTCTCTCTCCTGGTGTTACAATAATGAGATTAGAGCCTATGCCCTGTATGCTTTGCATAACTGATTGCTGGGCGCCGGCACCAACAGACATCATGGCAACCACTGCTCCAACTCCTATGATTATACCCAGCATGGTAAGAAAAGATCTCAGTTTATTTAAGGAAAGTGACTGAAAAGCAATTTTTATATTTTCCAGCATTCTTCTCATAATACCTTACTCTTTCGCAAAGAATTCATTTTATCTTCTAATTTTGGCATTTGTTTTAATCTCTCTTCAGCATCTATAGGATTTTCTATTTTTTCCTGGTTAGAGATGATACCATCTCTCAAGTAGACAATCCTATGAGTATGTTGCGCTACATCTAATTCATGAGTTACAAGCAGTATGGTTTTCCCTTTTTTATTTAATTTCTGGAAAATAGCCATAATCTCTTCTCCTGTGACAGAATCTAAGTTTCCTGTAGGTTCATCTGTCAGTAGGATAGTCGGATCATTGACAAGAGATCTTGCTATGGCAACTCTTTGTCTTTCTCCACCCGAAAGTTCACTGGGCCTGTGTTTTTCCCAGCCTTTAAGTCCGACAGATTTAAGGGCAACACGTATCTTTTTGTCTTTATTTCTAATTTTATCTTTAGAATATATAAGAGGCAGCTCTACATTATGAATCGCATTAGCTTTTGTAAGGAGATTAAAGGTTTGGAACACGAAGCCAACTTTTTTATTCCTGATATCTGCAAGCTGATTGTCATTTAATTTGCTTACATCAATATTTTCTAAAAAGTAATCTCCTGAGGTAGGAATATCAAGACATCCTATAATATTCATAAGGGTGGATTTACCAGAGCCGGATGGGCCCATTATGGAAACAAATTCTCCTTCGCTTATCTTAAGATTTATGCCTCGCAAAGCTTTTACTTCTATATCTCCGATTTTGTAAGTCTTTGTGATATCTGCAGTATCTATGATAATGTTTTGTTTTTTTATGTCTGAGCTTTTGTTAAAATTATTATTCATAATTTTGATTAAATGTTTGAAGCAGTTAGCTTTTAACTTTTATATGGTAAATCTTATTAATGATTATCCGGTAAAAATCTTCCAAAGATCCCTCTGCTGTTTGATGATTCAATGTCTTCAACATTAGATGATACTATAATTGTCTCTCCTTCGGATAATCCCTTTTTTATTTCTATATAGTCATAGTTATATAATCCTGTAGTAATTTCTCTTTTTTCTATTTTGCTGTCTTTAGATAAAACATAAACGTAATTTTTATTGTCTCTGTCGTATACTGCTTCTATTGGTATATAAAGGACATTTTCTGCCTTAGAAGTAATAATAGATAAATTTGCTGATAAACCATAAAGTAATTTATGGTTATCCTGCTCTTTTGGCCTCACAGTAATTTCAAATAAGACTATCCCGCCAAGATTTTGTGAAATTGGTGAGATTTCTATAATATTACCCATAAAAGTATCTTCAGGATAAGCATCTAAAGTTATTTCAACTTCACCATCTACTGTCATCTTTAAGATGTCTGTTTCACTGATATTTGATTTTACAATATAATCACTTTTAATTATTGAAATGGCTGCAGCACCGGGATTTACAGACTCTCCTTCTGACAGTGCAGATACAAGCACCACTCCATCAAATGGAGCATATATAGCATTGTCATCTAAATCAAGCTTTGTAAGATTTAGGCTGATTTCAGACAGGGTAAGTTGAGATTCTGCCTGCTTTATATTTTCTGCAGTTATTTCTATCTGGTTAGCTGCTGTTTGCATATTGCTAAGGCCTGACCAATAGGTCATAGATTGATTTATAAGTGCCTGATCGTACGCTCCTCCTGCGGTATCAACACTTGAAGCTGCCTGTTCTTTTTGGTAACTTGGAATCTCACTGTGCTGCTTAACTGCACTCAAGTACCTGTTTGCATTATTAAGAGATACCATTGCATTTTGTGCCGCCTGTTCAGAAAGTTTGGCATTCTCGCCTGCAAGCTGTATTGATATGTGGTTTGAATCCAGCGCCTGTTTGTAACTTAGTTTTGCAAGTCCAAGTGAGTTTTCCGCAATTTTTAAGTTTTCTTCTGCCTGTTTAACGAGTAGCTGTGTTCTGCTGTTATCAACTTCTAAAAGCACGTCTCCTTTTTTAAATAGCTCTCCTTTTTTTAAAGATTTTAAAACTTCCCCGGATGTATGCAGCGAGTAGTTTTTTTGCTGGCTGGCATCAACAAAACCGCTGGAAGTTATAATTTGTATTATATCTCCTCTTGCTACTTTGACTGTCTCTATGTCTTCAGTACTTCCACTGCGGCATGATGTAAAGCTTAGCAGTAATGATAAAGCAAGAAAGATTGTTAAAATAGGTAAGGTTATTTGTCTTTTATAATTTTTTTTCATCTTGCCTCTTTCCGTTATATTGCCCTGAATATATGTCGTTATATATTTCATTAAAGATACTCAGTGATTTTTTAAATTTATTTTTTAGGATTTTTCTTAGAACCTCATATTCTTTTTTACCATTTTCAGTTATCTTATAAATTTTTATGGGGTGCTCTTTTTCCGTATCCCACCTGCATTCTACAAACTTTTCTTTTTCTAATTCCTTTAAGAGTGGATAAATTGCCCCGGGATTAGGACTGCATGCAGAGTAAGTCCTTTCTTCAATTTCACCCATGATTTCATTTCCAAACATTTCCCTGGATTGAAGCAAGTGCAGTACATACAAAGGGAGCAATCCGCTTCTTGCTAAAATTATCTTAACAAAAGGATTTGTGTTGGAGTGCTCTATCCATGTGCGAAAGGATTTTTTTTTAAACACCCAATGGGTTTTAAAAATATCAAAAATTATCTGTGCAGCATCATCTGGATTTTTAAGATCATCCGGAAATTTGTTTTTTATAAAGTCTTTTACTTCTTTTTCTACTGGCTTAATAATTTTTTCAATATCAGTCATTTTTGCTCTTACTAAATTTTATTTAGCTATATATTAAGTTCAATAACTATTTAATTTAATACATTATAAAATTGGCGCTGCTTCTTGTCAAGCAGACAGGCAGAACTTTTTTATTTTGGTTTTTATGTATAAAATATTAATGTTTTATACATAAATTATTGTGCTATAATACGGTAGATTATGATTTTGAATATAATAAATATTGAAGTATTGTATTGAATTTAACAAAACTTTGGAAAAGGGAGAAGAGTAATGAGTGAGGCAACAACAATAGTAGATGTTTTTGCAAGAGAGATTTTAGACTCAAGAGGAAATCCTACAATAGAGGTAGAAACAGTATTGGAATGTGACGCTGTGGGCAGAGCTGCAGTACCTTC
>JAUVXY010000107.1 GCA_030603375.1 Actinomycetes bacterium
TATATATTTAGAAATCTGATATGCCATTGCATCAATTATTATTTTTATTTTTTTATTAGTATTTTTTTCGTATTTCTGCATTAGCTTAGCAAAATCACTTGTGCCGAAATATGCTACTAACCCACCATGCCCATACACCATACTAAAGCTCTCATCATAATTTAAATTATGTTCAAAAATATATCTTAAAAAACCACCTAACGGAAGTCCACCAGATCTTTGAGGAGTAAATGGACCTTCACCATCAATTGCATGATTTACATCCACTATTCGGCCCTTTTTATGAAGGGCTACTGATGTCCCTGATCCAAGGTGTGCTACTATAAGATTTATATCCCTATACTCTAAGCCTAATTCTCTGGCAGCTATTTGTGCTACTCTTTTTTGATTCAATGCGTGAAAGATGCTTTTTCTCTCAATAGCTGGATGGCCACTTATTCTAGCTACTGGTTCTAGTTCATCAACACATACAGGATCAAGTATATATGATTTCTTTTTGTATTCACAGGCATAAGAGTAAGCAATAATTGCCCCCAGATTTGAACTGTGCTCCCCATATTTTGCTTCCACCAAATCTTTGACCATTTTACTATTAATTTCATATAACCCACTCTTAAGAGGTCTTAGATAGCCTCCTCTACCTATAAAAAAATCAATTTCTGGAAGATCAATATTATTCTTCTGGATAAAGTAACCAATTGATTTTAATCTAAAATCTAATTGATCTATAATTTTTTTAAATTTGACTAATTCCCCTTTATCATACCTTATTATCTCTGAGCTTATAAGTTCTTTATCTTTAAATAATCCTATTTTGGTTGACGTATTTCCAGGGTTAATGGCTAATATTTTGTAAATAGATATACACCCCTTTTTAATATATTTCCTATCAAATCCTACCTCTATATATTTACTGCAATTATACCCTCACTCAAACTAAATTTTGTAATTTTGCTTCAAATACTTTTGAAGATTTAAGTAAATTTTTTTTTCTTTTCCATCCTTTTTACCTGCATCAGTGTCATACCCGACAACATAACAATTTCTATTGGAGGACAGCCCCTTGACAGGTCATTGAATGGTATTGGAGAACCCTGTATAACTGTCCCATAATATTTTGCTTTTGCAAGTCTTTGAACTGCCTTTACGCATATATTTGCTGATGCCAGGTCAGGAAATATTAAAACATTTGCACTTCCTGCAACCTCACTATCAGGACATTTTACTTTAGCTACTTCTGGAACTACTGCAGCATCAAACTGTAGCTCCCCATCTATCTTTATATCAGGATTTATCTTTCTTACTCTCTCTACAACTCTTCTTATCTGATCTATTTTTGGACTGGATGCACTACCTTTGGTTGAGTAAGACAGCATTGCAATTTTAGGTTCATTACTAAATAGCGTCTTTGCTGTCTCGTAGCTTGAAAGCACTATATCAAGCATTTGGGGCTCATTTGGTTCAGGTATTACTGCAACATCAGCAAAAAGAAATTGACCGCCTATCCCATAAGGACAATCAGGGATAATTTGCATTACTGCACCACTAAGGTACCTTTTTTTATTCCCTGTCCCTATTATTTGAATAAGCGGCCTCATCATTTCTTCAGTTGCACTCAATGATCCACTTATTCCACAATGGGCATCGCCTGACTTTAGCATAAGTGCAGCAAAGTAATTAGTCTGGTTTGTTAGCTTTGCTGCCTGTACTTTGGATATTTCTTTTTTCTTGTCTTTAAATTTATCTATCAGCAGGTTTTTATATACCTCAAATTTACCATATCTGGCTGGTTCTATTATTTCTATGGTGTCTGTATCTTTAATACCAGCTTCCTTTATATTTTTAGCTATTATATTTTCCCTTCCGAGTAAAATAGTTCTGCTACTGTTGTAGTTTTTAAATATTTTAAGTGCTCTGGCTAACCTTTCATCCTCACCATCAACATACACTATGGTCTTCTCATAATCTTTTATGGAAGACATCATAAAATCTTCAAACTGGTTTGCTGGAAACTTACTCTTTTCCATTTCTTAACTCTCCCTTTAATTTAGGACTTTTAAACTAATTTTTTCTCAAAGATATTAGTAATAGAAGACACTATTTCTTCTTTGGTTGCCCCAGATATAAATATCTCATCAAAGCCTGCCTCTTTTAGTTTTCCTGCATCATCATCTGGAATTGCTCCTCCGATTATAAAGACTTTCTCATCATAAATTCTCTCTTTTTTTGCCTGACTTATAAGGTCACTTCCCAGAGTAAGATGAGCACCGCCCAGCGAGCTAACACCTATAATATCTGCATCTTCCTGCAGCGCCGCTTTAATTATCTGGCCTGGCATGGAGTTTCCTATATAAATTACCTCCATACCAGCATCTCTTAAGTATTTTGCAACGGTAAGAACTCCTCTGCTGTGAACATCAAGTCCTAGCGTGGACAGTAAAACCTTAATATTTTTTTTGACCATGTTAAATCCTCCAAATTTAGAGTTTAAAGTATTAAAAGAATACTGGCGGCTTCCAGAGTCCGTATGCTTTTTTAAAAACCTTAAAAATTTCACCCTCTGTACATCCATGCCTTGCACATTCAACAGAGTAAGGAACAATATTGGTATCGCTTCTGCACGCTTGCTCTAGATTTTTTAAAGCCTTTTCTACTTTTCTACTGTTTCTGCTTTCTTTAAGTTTTGCCAATTTTTCCTTTTGCCTCTCCTCAGCCCCTTGGGGATACTTAAAAACATCTATAGGCGGCGTTTTGTAAGAGGACTTGTAACAGTTATTCCCGACTATCTTTATATCACCGGCTTCCATCCTGGCTTGTTCGCTGTGAAAATAATTTGCTACTTTCCGGTGAATCCAGCCGTGCTCTATTGCTTGCACATATCCACCCAGTTTTTCAATTTCAGAAACCTCATCTAAAATTCTTTTTTCAATATCGTTGGTCAGTGCTTCAACATAGTAGGAACCTCCAAGCGGATCCACTACTTCTGTTACCGCAGTCTCACTTTGTATAATCTGCTGCGTTCGAAGAGAAATTAAAGCAGACTCTTCGGTAGGAACTGCATAAGCCTCGTCGTAAGAATCCACATGTAGTGATTGCGCTCCGCCAAATGTTGCCGACAAGGCTTGCAGGGCTGCCCGCACGATATTATTTAATGGTTCCTGTCTGGTTAAAGTAATGCCTGAAGTTTGAACATGGCACCTCATCCACATAGATCTCGGGTCTTTAGCATTGAACTTGTATTTCATTATTTTGTACCAGAGTCTTCTGGCTGCCCTTATTCTTGAAACTTCATCAAAAAAATCATTTGAAATCGACCAGAAAAATGCAAGTCTTTTTGCTATCCAATCAACCTTGTAACCTCTTAGTATCAGGGTTTCTATGGTTTGTATGCCATTTGCAATAGCTACTGCCATCTCAGTTATACTCGATGTTCCATAGTCCCTTAAGTTATAACCATTTAGTGTTACAAAATTCCAATTAGGTACATTTTTTCTGATAAATTCAACATTGTCACACTGTATTCTAAAGCAGTCTCTGGGTGGAATGTATTCTGGACCACTCCTTACAACTTCTTCCAGTGTAATATCATTTTGAACGCTCCCCCTTAACTTTTCCCATGGGATGCCTCTTTTCTCAGCTGTTGCTAAAAACATTGGAAAAAGGATCGCAGTATTTGAAGGATAGTGGGTTACTATAGAAATAGTTATATCTTCAAGCGGTATGTCCTTAAATAGTATATCCATATCATCAGCAGAGTCTATTGCAACTCCTGATGTTCCCACCTGTCCTCTTGATATAGGATCATCTGAGTCATACATTTGTACTGTTGGGATGTCAAAAATAACACTCAGGCCCGTAGCACCGTTTTTTATCATAAATTTCAGCCTCTCATTGGTATCTTCTGGCCCCCCAAACCCATTTATTTGCCTTATTGTAAACTTTTTGCCTCTATACATATTTGGATGGATTCCTCGCGTAAAAGGAGCCTGGCCAGAATTTCCGAGATCAGATGAGTAATCTAAGTCAGAGACATTTAGCGGGCTGTAAATCATTTCCCTGGGTATCCCGGAGCCTAGCATAGTTTGTGGGGTAACAGCCCAGTTGTTCCTGTCATATTCTCTTACATTGCTGCCTTTCCACTTGTCAAATTCTTTTTTGATTGCGCTTAAAGCAACTCTGCTAAATAAAGGTTTGCCCTTATTTTTATCTACCATTTTATTTATTATTTCCCTGGTAGTTTCTTTATTTTTATCCATATATATCTCCTCTTATTTTTTAAAGCTTAAAACTTCCCCCAGTATTTTTTCTGCTGCACTGTAAGGGTCGCTACTGCTGCTTGCCAGATCCTCTACTAATTTTTTAAATAAGTCGTCATTTTCAAGCTTTAAAAACAGCAGACTGGTTATGCAATCACTTATTATTTCCTTTAGGTCTTCCTTTGACTTGTTCTTAAAATAGGTGTCAAACTTACCTGTTTTCTTAAGATAGTTTTTGTGAGCTAAGATTCCCCGGGTAAGCTTTTCAATACCCTTTCTGCTGGTAGCTTCAGTTAAATAAATGCTTGGGGTCCATGTTCCATTGCACGTTACCTTGCTTTTGCTATTCTCCAT
>JAUVXY010000022.1 GCA_030603375.1 Actinomycetes bacterium
TCAGCTAATCTTAAGCTTGAGAGATCTTTCATGGCGTATTCCTTTCATTTAGTTTTTTACAAATTACTTATTTGAAAGGATACGCCTTTACTTTATTTTTTTAAATTATAATTTACACATAAAATTTTACGCTATCATAATTGAAATTAAGGGCAAAGGCTCTAACAAAGAGGACATTTTTTACTGCATATGGAACAAAGCAAATGAAGATCATCACAAAAGTAGATGCTGGTAATACTCTTTCCGCAACCCTGGCAAACAAGAGGATCCAATGCCCTGGTAACAGGATTATAGGTCAAGAAAACATTTTTCCGGGTTTTTCTAATAAAGATGCTGTAAAGGACTTTAACCGCCGGGGTATTGATCAGCATCACCGCACGGGGCTCTATATTTACCTTAATGCTATATTTTTTAAACAGGTCGTCTCTTTTTCTTCCAAGTTCATCAGGCAGAAGGCCTATTTTTTCACGCCTTTCTTTCACCAACTCCTCTGAAAGACGATGCCTTTCAAGGTTTTTTTTTCATTTCTTTTTCCAGGGCATGATAATATTCTTCAAGATTTGTCGCATCCCTTTTAAAACGCCTGGTCATGGTTTCATAGAAGGAATTTAGCTCTTCCATCAGAATTCCCTTTGATTGCTCTTTAATACATTTCATAACCATTTCCAATTGTCCATCTTTCCAGACAGGCTTCTGAAGAGGAATAAAAAAATTTCCAGTAGCAGAGAACAGCTCTGCCATGCGGGGAACATATGCACCTGTTTCCAGATTAAAAACAAGACTCAAAAGACCATGCTTTTGCTCATCGCCTACGCTCTTAATGCTCCTTCTCTCTGGTAGCAGGACTTTCCTTAAGATGCCTGCCTTAACTGACCTTGGATACGGCACTGTCTTCCTCCTCTTTTCTCTTCACTAGAGGCGACGTCTATATTGGCACACAGGGATATTGATCGTTCACAGTAAAAAAACAAAATATATCTTGTATATACAATTGTAATATGATATAACGTAAAACGTGAAAGAAATACGCTGGAATTTAGCAAAAAACGAAATGCTTAAAAAAACAAGAGGGGCTTCTTTTGAAGATCTTATTAATTCAAAACTAATTAAAATTATGAAGAATCCTAAGCGTGTTAATCAAAATATTATGTTATTTGAATACAAGAAGTACATTTGGATAGTGCCATTTGTTGAGGAAAACGATTATTATTTTTTAAAAACACTGTTCCCAAGCAGAAAGTATACTAAAACATTTAAGGAGGGAATGATATGAGAACACCTAAACTTACAATTCAAGAAAAACAGATAGAAAAAGAATTACTGGAAGGTACATACAAGCCTGTATCTAAAAGTGAGCTTAAAGCTATTGCAGATGCAATCAATATAAGAAAAAAGAACGCTGTCCTTAATATCAGGATTAATAAACAAGATTTGGATAACATAAAGAAAAAAGCAAAAAGACTGGGAGTTCATTATCAGACTTTTATATCAGAAGTTATTCATAAAATTGCAATGTAGTAATCCCGATATGCTTATATCAAATAGCTATTTTCAATAAAGATAAAAATTAAATTTTTACCCTAAAAATGGCGTAGGGATTTAAGTTTCCGAGACCTGGGATGATTACATTATCGTTAGGGTTTGCACAGCTGATTTCTTTATCTTTATCACCATTATTATTGTTATTCTTGTTCCTATTACGAAGAATTATTTTAGTAATTTTAAATTTTATTGGATCAACATATGGCTGAAGTATGTCAAGTTCTTCATGCTGTTTAAATTGATTTTTTACTTTTATTAAAGGACCGTTATGCCTTTTGCTGTGTCCAATGGATACTCCCACAAATTTATACTCATTTACATAATGAACACTGTCATTTTCCTCCAACTCACGGTAATCATCTAAAAACATGAAACCTTCGGTAAAATTTCTATGTGAGGTTTTACTAAGCTCTCTCATCAAGTAAGAAATTTTTTGCCTGGTAAATTTATTCTGTTTTATATACTCTAAAGCCCTGCGGTAAACCCATGTAGTAAGACTTACATAATTTTCTGTTTTCATTCTTCCTTCTATCTTAAAACAATCAACGCCTGTATCTGCAAGCAGCTTTAATTTTGCAAGCAAGCATAGATCGCGCGAGTTGTAAATATGCGTCCCTTTTGCATCCTGCTCAATTGGAAAAAATAAATTTGGTCTTTCTTCTTCAAGTAAATAATATTTCCACCTGCAACTGTGTGCGCATTCACCCCTGTTGGCGTCCCGGCCAGCCATATACTTGCTTAACATGCACCTTCCAGAGTAAGAAATGCAAAGTGCCCCATGGACAAACACTTCAATTTCTATATTGGTATTCCTAATTATGTTTTTTAAATCTGAAAACTTTGTCTCACGGGCTAAATTAACCCTGCTTGCTCCCAAGTTTTCCCAAAAACGAACTCCTAAATGGTTTAATGTATTGACCTGCGTACTTATATGCAGTTTTGCATCCGGGATAACTTCCTTTAACGATTCTATGGCTCCAAAATCTGATACTATAATTGCATCAAAATTTATTCTTTTCAATTCATTTAAGTATTCTTTAAGTTCTTTTAACTCGTGGTCAAAAATTACAGAGTTTAGTGTAAAATAAACTTTTACTCCTCTGGCGTGGGCATAATATATCCCTTTTTTCAATTCTGCCAATGTAAAATTTTCTCCCAGACTTCTCAGGTTAAATTTCCTGCCGCCAATATAAACCGCATCTGCTCCATACTGTACAGCATATCTTAATATATTTAGATTATTTGCCGGTACCAAAAGTTCGGGTACTTTTATTTCTTTGACCATAATACTAAAATTAATTTCCTAAAAATGTTGAAACTGACAGGCCGTCTCCTACATCTAAAAAAATAGTTTTAAAGCAACCGCTGCTTGTCACAAAATTAATATAATCTCTGATACCCATCACACTCCTGTAATTATGTTTTGTTACAGCAGTGGAAAAAATTTTATCTTTGTAAAAAATATTATCTGCAATGATAATTGAGCCTTTTTTGATCTTGCTCATTAGTCGTTTAATATATGCAGTGTACTCATACTTGGCTGCATCTATAAATACTAAATCGTACCTTAACTTAAGAGATGATATCATGTTTATAGCATTTCCATATAAAAATATGCAATTTTTATCAGGAAATTTACTCTTGATAAATATTTCTGCTGATTTTAGTCTTTCTCCATTTAAATCTATGGCAGTATAGCTTCCATTTTCTAACCCTTTAACCAAAAAATATGAAGAGTAGCCGCTCCCGCATCCAATTTCTAAAATATTCTCCGGATTTTTTATTAAACATGCGCCTTCCAAAAACCTTCCTGCAGTTTCATCAATTATTGGTATTTTTTTTGCTGCTGCATCTTTTCTAAAATTGCTCAATAAAATTTTTTCACTAAAATAAGTTTCTTTAATTTGTGCCATTTCTAACTTTTTCATGTTCTTCGTAATCATTAGAAAAATGATGGGTATGCTTTTCTTGGTCATCAACCACATAGTATAGATAATCAACCTCTGCCGGGTTTAAAGCTGCTTTTATGCATGCAAGGCCGGGATTACATATTGGTGTTGGGGGAAGAGAAGCGTACAAATATGTGTTATATGGCGTATCGGTTTCTTTGTCTAAATTATCTATACCTTCATCCCATTTATCCAGTGCATATGTCAAAGTAGCGTCAATTTGCAGCAGCATGCCTATTTTCAGCCTATTGTGAATTACTGCTGAAATAAGCTCTCTTTCGTCTGGGACATATGCTTCTCTTTCAATCATAGAAGCAATTATTAAAATATCATAAGGTAACAAATCATTCTCTTCGGCAAAAGAATAATCAAGCGTTCCGACTTCATAGCGGTATTGAGAAATCATCATTTCCACTATATCGCTTGCTTTATAATTTGTATCAACCTCATAAGTTTTAGGAAACATAAATCCTTCAAGGGTTGAAATATTTTTTAAAAAATCATAACTGTAATTGCTTATATCCAATGCATCTTCAAGTTCAGCATACTCAATAAATGGTACCTCTTCAGTTATTTTTTGTGCAATTTTATTTACTGTGTAGCCTTCTGGGATCGTAAAATTGTAAGTTATATTTACAGGTCCGGAAGTTATTTTATCCAGCACTGTCTCGTAATCCAATCCTGTGCCAAGCACATATTTTCCGGGGATTAAACTTCTATCCTTGCCTTCCTGCTCAGCATACAGCCTGAAGAAAAAACTGCTGTCAACTACACCCTCCTCTTCCAAAAGTTTTGAAACTTCTTTTAATGTCATACCTTCTTTTATTTCTATTTCTACTTCAGTTTTTTCCACAGTATTTATTTCATTTTTCCCTATAATTTTTTCGCACGAACTTATTAAAGATACAAGTAGTAATAATATAATTATTACTACTGTATAAAAATATGTATTTTTTAAATATTTTTTATTAAATATTGGATTGTCCATGTTTGAAAATATTTGATTGCAGTTATTTGTGGCAATGATTTGTATGCAACACTATTTTTTATAATTTATTTTTCCCTTTGGAGCTTTCTAAATAATCATTTAGAATTATACATGCTGACAATTCGTCAATTGCACCAGTTTTATTATTTTTCTTTGATAGTTTTTTGGGAATCTTTGATGTAAACCGCTCGTCTGCATATATTATTTCAACAGGAAATTTTTTTAATATATTAGCAGAATAATCAATTATTTTTTTAGCCTGGAATCCAATCTCACCCTTAAGTGTATATGGAATCCCTACCACTATCTTTCTTATGTTGTAATGTTTTATTAAATTACTTAACTCATCTTCTGTATGTTCATCACTGTTTATTACCTTTAAAGGCAGCCCCATTATCTCTAACTTATCTGAAACAGCAATTCCTATTCTTTTTTCACCAATATCAAGTCCAAGCATTACCATGTGATTACTTTAATTATTTAAAACTTTATAAACTTTGTTTTTTACAAAATTAATTGCAGCTTCTAACGACTTTGCATCCGACCCGCCAGCTTGAGCAAAGTTTGAGCTTCCGCCGCCGCCGCCTTTCATCTTTCCACCTGCTTCTTTTGCCAGTTTTCCACAATTAATACCCTTTCCTGTAACATCTTTTGTGGCTTGCAGAATGAGCGCAGGTTTTCCATTTACAATATTTCCAAGAACTATAAAAGTATTTTTATTTTTGAATAAATTTCTAATTTCATCTCCGGCCATACCCATGCTTTTAACATCCAGATTAAAATTATAATCAGCTTTTGAAAAATCAAAATCAATAATATTAAAAATACTTTTGTTTGGCTCAGACCTAAATTTATTAAGTAATTCCTTTTTGGCTGCTTTTATCTGGAATAAACTTAATCTTTCTTCTGTATCCTGAAGATTTTTTTTAATGCTTATTATTGTATCTTTTAACTTAATTTCATCTGAATCCAAATAATTTGAAATTTCTCTTAATATTTTATCCCTCTTTAACAAATACAGGTATGCGTGCATGCCTGTAACTGCCTCTATTCTTCTCAAATTAGCGCCTATACTGCTATCGGAAATAATCTTAAATATTCCAATCTCTCCGGTTCTATTGATATGTGTGCCACCACATAGCTCTCTGCTGTAATCGCCAATCTCGCAAATTCTCACAAACTTACCATATTTTTCCTCAAATAAAGAAATAGCGCCAATTTCATCAGCATATTCTTTTGTTGTTTTAAAGCACCTGACAATATCATTGTTTTGGATTTTCTTATTTACGGTTCTTTCAACTTTTTCCAATTTTTCTGCAGGAGGGGTGCTGTAAACAGTGTAATCAAACCTGAATCTGTCTTTTCCTACAAATGAACCTGATTGCATGACATTCTCACCTAATATACTTCGAAGGGCCCAGTGGAGCATATGCGTAGCTGTATGATTTTTACTGATTTCCTTCCTGGACTCCGGATTTATTTCAGCTTTTACTTCCTTTTCTAGCGACATCCCGCCTTTGCTCATTTTGCCTGTATGGACATAAATCCCATCTACAGGAATTTTACATTCTTCTACTAAAAATGTTCCGCTGCAGCCTTTAATGACACCGCTATCGCCTATCTGGCCTCCTTTTTCTCCATAAAAAGGAGTTTTCTTTAAGATTATTTCTCCTTTTTCGTGTTCACTTAAAGATGACACAGATTTTTTTTCTCCATTATTGTAAATCTTGATTATGTTAACTATTTTTGTTTCAACATTACTGTCATGATATCCAAGAAATTCAATTTCATTTTTTCCAATTATTTTTTTATATATTTCAATGCTTTTATCTATTTTCTTGTTAAACGAAGCGCCGGTTCTTGATTTTTCGGAATGTTTTTTTACAAACTCACTAAACTTATTTAAATTTAAATCTAAATTATTTTCTTTTAAAATTTCTACCGTAAGCTCAACTGGAAAACCAAAGGTGTCGTACAATTTAAACGAATCCTTTGGACTTAAAAAGTTTTTATTTAATGCTTTTAAATCTGCTATATTCTGAACCAAAACCTTCATTCCCTCCTTCAAGGTTTTAGAAAATCTTTCCTCTTCGTCTCTTACCAGATCAAAAGAAAAATCTTTTTTATTTAGAAGTTCTGGATATGTACCACTGTAATTGTCTATGACGGTGCTGCCAATCTCGTTTAAAAAATAGTCTTTTATTCCAATGAGCCTTCCGAATCTTACTGCTCTTCTTATTATCCTTCTTAAGATATATCCTCTTCCCTCGTTTGAGGGCACAACTCCATCTGAGATTAAAAAATAAATGGCTCTGCTGTGATCTGCAATTATTCTTATGCTTTTTTCATAATCATCAATCAAGCCGGAGTTGCTGCTGCCATTTAATTTTCCTCCGGAAATTTCTTTTATCTTTTCCACAATTTCTTTGAATAGTGAAGTCTTAAACACTGAGGGGGTCCCTTCAAGAACTGCTGCTATCCTTTCAAGCCCCATTCCTGTATCAATATTCTTACTTGGAAGATCTATATATCTACTTCCATTATAATCATATTGAGTAAAAACAAGATTCCATATTTCTAAAAATCTTTCGCAATCACATCCCGGGCCGCAGTCTTTCTTTCCACAGCCAAATTTTTCTCCGAAGTCATAATATATCTCTGTGCATGGGCCGCATGGTCCTGTGTCGCCAGCTGGCCCCCAGAAATTTTCTTTTTTGTCAAACCAATAAATCTTTTTTTGGTCAATACCATTTTCAATCCAGTATTTTTCGGACTCTTTGTCAGCAAACAGCTCCCCTTCGCCGGAAAAAACTCCAACCCATAATTTTTCTATAGGTATCATTAGATTATTTACCATAAAATCCAGTGAATATTTTATGGCCTCTTCTTTAAAATAGTCTCCAAAAGAAAAATTACCCAGCATTTCAAAAAAAGTTAAATGTCTTTCAGTGTATCCAACACTATCAATATCGCTGGTTCTAAAACATTTTTGTACTGTTGCAATCCTGCTTTTTGGTGGTTTTTTAATTCCAAGATAAAAAGGTTTAAACTGCTGCATGCCGGCTGTTGTTAAAAGCACGCTTGGATCATTCTCTGGAATTAATCCAGCTGAAGGCAGTATCAGATGGCCATTTTTTTGGAAATAACCTAAAAATATTTTTCTTATGTCCATAATAAATAATTAACTAATATAAGGCGCCGCTTGATAGAACGATACTCCGTCTTGTCGTAGTCATAGGAAGTTTTTTATGCCCTGCCCTCAAGCAGGTGGATGCTCTCTTGCCTGCTTAGTAAGTCCTGTTTCAACAACAGGCATTTACGCTGCAGCCAAAGCTTGAGCTTCCAAAGTTAATTTGTTGACACAAAAATTAACTTAGGCTACGAACAAAACAGAGTACCAGCTTAATATTATCATAACTAGCCAGTTAATTCAATAAATCGAAAAATCAAAAAATGCTTGCAATTATGCAACTTTTGCTATTTAATCTGACTATTTCTTGTTTTCGAATATTTCCAGGAAATCAGAAGGTTTTAATATTTGAATTTCCTTGTAAGACTTCAATATTAGTCATTGTTAGAATATTTACTTTTCTCTTAAAACCTTAGAATTTATTTCTTGATGATGCATTGCCTTGTTAATCCGCTCCATCGCCTTATCAAGGTTAAAATTTTGCTGTTCCTTTTTTGTCAAAACCTCAAACAATTCCGCATTAACGCGTGAGCGCATGTCTTTTATTTCTTCATTGGCCCGGCCCAGATTAACTTGATATTTTGATAAATCTGTATCTCCACCATCTTCATCGATCTTCTTTTTAAACAATTCCATAACCTCTTTCTTTGCCAAATCAAAACCATTGCGCAAAATAAAATCAAGATCATAAAAGTCACGTGGAGCAATAGTTGATCTAAGGGCTGCGGCGCGGAGTTTCTCGCTCACAATTTCGTTAAGCGATAAGCAATTTATCTTCCCTCCGTCAAACAAAGGCTCTCCAGTAAATGCATGTAAAAATTTATGTTGAACAGCTCGTGTTTCAGTTTTATCAATAGGATTAAAACGCAAGCCAATTTCAAATTTGATAGTTTGCTCTGTTGGCATCACAACCGAATCGTAGACAAAATAATAAACGTATTGTTTTGAAACATTACGTCCTACATTTTCAAAGTCTTCAATGCGCATGCCAAACTGCTTCGCGAAAGATACAATATTATTTTTCACAGGCTGGATACACTTGCGTCGATTACCTCGGGTCGTCGTATAATCTGGTAAGCGCATGCTAAAATCAAGATCTTCGCTTAATCTGTAGTAAGAGTAATAAATTTTATTAAGGCATGTTCCGCCTTTAAAAATTAAATTTTCCGAAAGTTCATTTATGCGTGAAAGGAGAAGTGTTAAATAATAGTCTTTCTCCATGAGCGGCGCGTAAAAACCTGTCTGCGACGCGGTACGGTCCACAAATTTAGAAAATTTATCTTTATTGTTGTGAATCATTGACAATTACCCTCCATCTTTCATTTATTTTTCCTTTTCGTTTACTTGAAAATGAAATCAAGGATGTGTTTTTAACACTTTTTTCAAGAGGTTTTAATAAAGACCTAGATACACCTGTTTTCTCAATGCTCATCCCAATACATTTGCGTGTTTTAATTACTGGAAACTGTATGGCAGATTCAATTAATTTCTTAATATCGCATTTCTCCTCTTTGACAAACCTCTCCAAAATGGCCATGGCTGCATTAATACCGCCAACAGGCTTATTATAGTAAATGAGATCAACTAAAGTCCTTTCTTTTGAACTGACAATAACCTCCTTACCTTTTATGCTTATTTTCTCCAATCCATACATCCTATCGTGAGAAATTTTCGTGAACTTAAAAGATAAACCAGCTATTGTTCTTGCTCTTGAAATTCTTTGATTGAGCACATAAACTGTCTGAAACTGCTGACTGGTAAAGTTATAATAATTAAACATAGTCGAATAGCCAATATAGTAGTCCTTTTCAGGAAAGAAAACTGGTGGGATAAGCAACTCACTAACACGACGCCCGGTTGTCACAGCATCTAACGGTACAAATATATAAACCCCGTTTTTAATAGGAATCAATATCCTCTTTTTCTTGAGGCTGTAGACTAATTTTCGCCTATATTGAAAATCAGCAGGTAAATAAGTATCCAGCTCTTTAGCGGTCACGATATCTTTTTCATCATATGATAGGCGAGCTATCATTTCAGCCTCTTTTTGACTCAAAGCACTTATTGTATTTTTGTTCATTTAATGTACCTCCAAAAGGAACAATAGAGTAACAAGCATACAACACTTAAAATAACACATTCTTGTAATATGTCAATGAAAATTTGCTGACATGGAAATCTGCCGGTGGCAACTCTGAAGAATGATTTTTCAATTTTACTTTACTTTTTATATATTTATTGCCGAATTTTCTCTCTCAACCAGGCATTGATAAGTGACTCTGAAGAGATTTGCCTTGATTTAGCAATTTCTGTTAATTTACTGGCAAGCTCAGCATCAAGAGTAAAAAGATGTGTTCTTCTTTTAATGTCAACTTCAATACGTGCTCCAGGCATCTCGTTCCAGCATTCACCCAGATCATGGGTGTCAAAGAATCCTGCAAGCTCATCAAGAGGCCTAAAGCAGGGAATGTTTCTAGTTTTACTTTTTGTCATATTATATCCTCTCTTTCCTTGCAATGTCCCTGGCACTTAATATATGTTAGACAGCAATTCATCATCTTCTCTCTATTTCACTCAAAATATCAGCTAATTTAGTATTATTTATATCTTTTATTTTAGTTCTGACATTTGTTATTCCAATAATTTTTTCCATTTTAATGATTACCTTTAAAATAGTTATTAAACTTAAATATACATTATAGCTTACATTTGAACGTAAATTATAGTTATAGTAATACAGAATGGCTAATATTAAAATAATCAAATTTTCTTTTTTAAAAATAGATTATTTTAAGACTTATATAGTGGGATTATTTAAAAAATTTTTTAAGACAATCAATTTATTAGCTAATGTTTTTATTAAAAAACTTTAGCACACGACATCTCTAACTGAGGGTTCAATCCATTATGTTATTACATATATCAAATTGGATCATTATAAACGTACTAACATTTCTATCTTTTTAACATTAACAAAAACAACCTCTGTATCATCCTTAATATTTATATCTTCTTCTATTTTTTTCTCTAATGGGAAGACCGTAGCTTCAGTTATGGGTATAAACTTATCTTTCTGAGCAGACATATAATCACTTAATCTTCCACCTACCATGGTGTGAATATACCCTATTATAATAGAAGTATCGGTCTTAATTTTTACTTTTACTTTTTCTTTAGGAATTTTCATAATTTTTCTTTAAATCAATTACAAATAAATTTTAATGATATTATCAAAGTTATACATTTAACTTTATTTTTGTTTTCTTTCTTACTTTTTCTATAGACTCTTCAATGGTAGAAAGCTCTGGCAGCAACTTGTACTCCTTTATCACCTGCAGGAAGCTATAAACAACTTCAGGGAAAAATTGGGTTCCAGCGCCATTTACTAATCCCCCGATTATCCTCTTAGAAGACAGGGCATCTCGATATGGCCGATCTGAGTTCATAGCATCAAATGAATCAGCAGCAGCAATAATCCTTGCCCCTAAAGGAATTTCACTTCCTTTCAGGCCAGCAGGATAACCATTACCATTACACCATTCATGATGATGGCGAATGCCTGACAGTGATTTTCTTAAAAACTGGATATCATTAAGCATGCTGGCACCCAAAAGGGGGTGACTTTTTATCTGATTCCGCTCTTCCTCTGTTAGCTTTCCCTTTTTTAAAATAATATTATCGCTAATACCTATTTTACCTACATCATGCATAAGTGCTGCATTTCTAATAACCTCTACCTCATCTTCAGGCAAACCCATATTTTTAGCTATCAAGATTGAATAATTCATAACGTTTGTAGAGTGTTCCTCAGAGTAAGGATCCCTTGCTTCCATTGCCTTAACTAGAGCTGTGATAGACTCAATGGAACTACGCTTTATTCCTTCAGATATCATATCTACTTTTAATGCAAACTCTTCTGCTTTTTCTTTGTCAGCGCTGGCCACTATATGTTCCTTACTTATATCCTTAGAGCAGACTGAGGTGTTTCGCCCCGTTGACTTAGCATAAAGCAACGCTTTATCAGCAAATTCTGCAAACTTATTTTCATTGGCAACGCCATCCTCAAGCAGTGAAGATATCCCAATGCTAATAGTTAACTTCGTAATCTTTTTACTGCTCATAAACTTATAGGCCTTGATTGACTTTCGAATTTTCTCAGCAAAAATATTTGCACCGCTGTAATCTGTATCAGTTAAAAGAACAGCAAATTCATCTCCGCCATATCTAAAGACAATATCTGATTTCCGACAGTTTCTTTTTAGAATTGTTGCTGTCTCCTTTAGTACAAAATCACCAAACTTATGACCATTACTATCATTAATTACCTTAAAAAGATCTATATCAATTAATAAAAGGCAAAGATTACTCATATGTCTTTTACTTCTCTCACATTCCTGAGTTAATCTTTGCCAGAAGTGTCTATGATTATATATGCCAGTTAACCCATCTACTATGGAAAGATTTTTTAAAGTTTTAATTGTTTTTGACAGGCGAGCTTCTGCCCTGGTTCTTCCTGAGATATCAGTAGCAGTAAGGAGTATGCTATCTATTTTTTTATTTTTATCCAGAATGGGAACTTGATTAATAAGTAAAGAAACTTTTTTTCTTTCATTTGTACTAACATTTAATTCGTAAGTATGCAAATCTCCACATTTATTTTTATTACAACCTTTTTTAAAACATGAAGCGCTCTTCTTGCCAAACATATTATATACATACTTGCCCAGCATTTTATCAGGGCTATAATCCAAAATTTCAGCAATTTTTTTATTAACGAAAGTAATTAACCCGCTTTCATCTGTAACAACTATTCCCTCTTCCATTGTCTCAAGTAGTGTTCGGTGAACCTTCTCTTCTCCTTCTCTAAAAAAAGGGGTGCTATCCTTACTATCCCTGGTAAAAAAAACATCTACTTCACCACTCTGGACAGCTCTAATTAGTCCCTGGGAAGCAGCAAGTTCTGCTTCCAGCTCTTTATTTCGCTTTTTCAATTCTTCTTTGGATAAATCCCTCATGCTGCTTGTATAAATTCTATTCAATTATTTTTTCCATTTCACTTTTTTCAGCCTGATACATTGAGCGTGCTGCACCAGCCATAATATTTTCCATTCCCTTAAAAGCCTTTTCTATCTGCATCCCTTTGCCATCAATTGTATATTCTTTGATTTCTTTATCATGCCAGCTGCCCCGCATCTTTATGACAGTTAAACCTCTTCTCATCTCCCCATTTAACTCTACATATCTTAAGATAATAATAGAGTCAGTAAGAGTAGAGATATGTGCCTCTGTAATAGATTCGCCACCCAAAAGTGTCTTGGTGGTGCTTGTAAACAGGCCGGCAATCTCTCTTAATTTTATAAAGCTGGTAAGACTAATAACAAATTCTCTATACGATTTAATACTGAGTATCCTCTCCATAGCTGAGAGACTGTCTACAGCTATCCGGTTTGGTTTGAATTCTTCCATACTTCTCTTCATAAATAAGAGATGATCTTCAGGTCCCCTGGTTTCCGGGTAGCTACAGACAATCTTTAGCAGACCCCTTTTTATCCATTTCCTTAAATCAACTCCCCAGCTTAGACCATTTCTTATCATTTGTTCTTCTGATTCTTCAAAGCCAAATAGCAGGGACTTCTCTCCATTGTTGCAGCCAGCTTCTACAAACGTAGTTGTCATAAGCGTTTTCCCTGAACCTGTAGGACCACTGATTAAAATAACAGAATCCCTAAAGAACCCGCCCCCACACATATTATTTATATCTTTATTACCAGATGTTATTCTTTTTGTAGAAGATTTCTGTACTAACTCTAAGCTCGATAAGGGAAGAATTTTAATTCCTTCCTTATCTATGGTGAAAGGATATTCTCCTTTTTGATGGGTTGTACCACGGAATTTTAAAATTTCTATGGTACGGCGTCTTTTCTCATCATCTAAAATATTCCTTAAAATAATAACATTATCTGATACAAACTCTTCAACACCAAAACGAGCAACCTCCCCATACTCTTCAACCCTCTCAGAGCTTATTAGAGTAGTTAACCCATTATCTTTAAGAGCAGCAGCTACTCTAAACATCTCTCTTCTTATAATTCCGGTATCACTAAACCGGTGAAAGAGAGCTGAGATTGAATCAATAGAGACACGTTTAGCATTAACCTTATCTACAGCATGCAAAATTCTCGCTATCAAAGCTCCAAAATCATAATCTCCAGTTTCATATTTTTCACCAGACACAGGCGAGGCATCCACAAAAGCAAGCTTAGCTGATCTAACTGCATCACTTAAATCCCATCCCAAACTTTTTACATTGCGCATAATGTCACGAGGAGTTTCCTCAAAGGTAACAAAGACTCCATTTTCATTATATTTTTTTATACCATTCCACAGGAATTCAATAGCAAAGACAGTCTTACCTGAGCCGGAAGTTCCAGAAAGAAGGGTAGTTCTCCCTTTAGGGAGTCCATTTTCAGAAATTATATTGAATCCTTCTATTCCTACAGGGATTTTTTCTACCATAGGATTTCCATTATTTTTTAGTTTAGTCATATAAATCTTATCTCCTTTTACTTAGAAAAAGTTACAATTTAAAATAATTCTGCCACCCGGCTATTTAATTTCCATATTCTGTACAATATCCAATCCTATAAGTACTTTTTCTTTATTACTCAGATTACCAATTATCCTTTTTGCAGGTGACGGAAGAGTTCTGGTCAAAGTAGGTGCAGCTAAAATCTTATCATCTTCCGCAAGTTGAGGGTTTTTTAATATATCAATTATTTTTAACTCATAATTTAAACCAGGATCACTATCTAAAACTTCTTTTAAATTCTTTATTGCCAGCACAGAATTTGTTGTCTGTCCTGTCACATATAGCTTAAGTACGTATTTAATTTTCTTATTAGTTTTTTTACTCATCATGTCCTATCCTCCTCTTTGGATATTTTTTATCTTTCT
>JAUVXY010000117.1 GCA_030603375.1 Actinomycetes bacterium
GAGCTAATACAAAAAGAAAGAAAAATAAAACCAAGCAGTATGATCCCCATATAATCTTTTGCATAAGGCAGAACTTCTTTTGAGGCGCCCAAAAAAATAAGAAATTTATCAATAAAAATAAAAGATATTACCATTAATACAATATTGATGGCTAAATTTAATAAAATAGCATTGCCGGCTGTGTTGATTGCAGTATCTTTTTTCTTTTTCCCTAAAGATCTTGATATAATTGATGCAGAACCACTACCAATCATAAATCCTATTGCCATCATAATTATCTGTATTGGCAGCACAATGGTGAGAGCAGCAATAGCAATTGGACCCACACCTCTTCCAACAAAAAGCGTATCGACAATATTGTAAAGAGAGCTTATTACCATGCCCACAATTGCAGGCAGCGAAAACTTAAACAGCAGCGTCCTTATATTGTCATTTAATATGTGATGCCTTCGTGAATCCATAATTTTAGTATTTAAAAATTAATAAAATCAAATTATATTTGATTTATGAAATAAGCACAATTATATTGACAACAAAAAAACCAGGAGTAAAATGCTAATATTGCTAAATTATAATGTAACTTTATCAATACAAAAGGGATTTAAAGATGAGTTGGAATTTTGAAGTAAACTCAATATTGGCTGTGGGTTTATTTGTAGTGATTGGGCTTTTAGGCGGTTTTGCCGCTAAAAAAATTAAAGTTCCAACTATCAGCGGCTATATTATTATTGGCATTTTCATAAGTTTGCTAAATATCGTACCCAGAGAGTTAATTGATGGTGAGTTAAACATAATTACCGATGTTAGCCTTGGTGTCATTGGCTATTTGGTAGGCGGTGGACTTTATCTTAAAAAATTAAAGAAATTTGGGAAAAGTATTGCCGTAATTACTCCATTTGAAGCATTAGGCGCCTGGATATTTGTTACTATTCCGATAGCATTTCTTGCACCATTTATTATCAGAGTAGAGGATCCAAGTCTTAGCTCATATCGCAGCTTTTTACCAATGGCTATTGTTCTTGGTGCCATCTCATGTGCCACTGCTCCGGCTGCAACTTTAGCCATAATACGTGAATATCGGGCAAGGGGGCCTTTTACTACAACGCTGCTTGCAATAATTGTACTGGATGATGCTGTTGCAGTTATTGCTTATGCTATCGGTTCGAATGTTGCTGAATCATTAATTGGTGGTTTTCAAAGTATTTCATTCTATAATATGCTGTTGCTTCCAGCAATTGACATTATTGGTTCTATAATTTTAGGAGCTATCCTTGGTTTTGTGCTGGTTTATGTAAGCCGTTTTATTAAAAAGAAGCCTCAACTACTGGCACTGGTTTTGGGCACAATTTTTTTGTGTATTGGCTTAGCAAATGCTTTGGGTATTTCAAGTATTATGGCAAATATGACCATTGGTTTTGTTGTAGTGAATAAAATACGTGATAATGAAGATATGTTTGGTGTGATTAATAATATTGAAAATGTAATTTTTGCCATGTTCTTTACTTTAGCGGGTGCTCACTTTGATTTGAGTGTTATAAAAACAGCTGGGATACTTGGTGCAGCACTGGTTGTTCTCAGATTTATCGGCAAATTTATTGGTGTTAACATAGGAGCATCTTTTTCTCATGCTCAACCAGCAATTAAGAAATATCTTAGTTTTGGCCTGTTTCCAATAGCTGGAGTTACAATAGGATTGGCTATGTTGATAAAACAGCATGATGCTTTTTCAAGCATGAGTAGTATAATGGTGAATGGTATTTTAGCATCAGTTATTATAAATGAAATAATTGCTCCTCCCTTGACAAAATATGCTATTTTTAAGTCGGGAGATGCATTTAAAAAAGATTAACTATTAACACTTACATATTGTATAGGGGTGTGATATGGAAGAACTGCTTGCAAGAGATATTATGACTAGAAAAGTTATTACAATAAATAAAGATGCTGCTGTAGGCGAACTTGCAGAACTGCTTATAAAAAATAAAATATGCGGCGTGCCTGTTGTTGACAGTAATGGTAAATTAGTAGGGATGGCTACAGAAGCTGATATAATAGTTAAAGAATCAAACCTTCCTTTCCCATTGTCCTTCAGTTTTGCATTTCTTGAAAGTTATGAAAGCTATACAAAAACTACAAAAGATTATTTAAAAACCAGGATTGAAGATATAATGACAAGAAAGATAAAAATCGTTAATGAGGATATGCCAGTCAGCAAAGTTGTAAATATGATGATAAACAATAATATAAATAGGCTTCCCGTGCTGGATAAAAGCAATAAATTAGTAGGAATAATAACCAGGGAGGATATCATAGCATCAATGATTAAAAAGGGTAAGAAGCAAGAAAAAGCAAATAAGTAAACTACTTTTCACTTCATTTTCCATTTGGTAAGGACATTTTCTCTGTCAAATATCTTAGCGCACAGTTTTAACAGAAGTGGACAGATTAATATTAAAACCAAACACCCCAGCAGCAAATATACTATATTCATAAGGAAAAAACCTGCAATCTGAAAACCAATTATTGCATAAATTGGGATTATAATAACGGACCCTATCCCCTGCGCAGACCTTATATCAGTTGATTTTGATGAAATGATGATACTTATTATTGTAATTATAAAAGATATTATTGGGCTTAAAACGAAAGCTACAACTGCCCACTCTATAGTTGGCAGCGGAACAAAGCCCAGTTTTATATAAGAAGTTATATCTACTACAGCTGCCAGTAAAATAAAATTTATTGTTGAAATAGCAAAAGCTGGAACCAGGGCAGTTAGTGATTTTCCAAGCATAAGTTCGGAAGTCTTAATCGGGGTTGCCAGCAGAGGCTCTAAAGTATTGCTCTCTTTTTCCATAATTATAGAAGCAGGTGCAATAAGACTTGGCACCATAGCCGGGATCATAAGCAACAAGATTAAGAATTGCTTTATCGTAAAACCAATAAGCACTCTCATAGGGTCATCAGTATATCCGAACACTTTATTGATAAAATTAATGGTGTCACTGTCTTTTAATATAGCATTGCTTCCAATAGTAATGGCCAGAGGCATACCAATAGAAAAAATTACTGTGATTATTAAAATTGGCATCCATATATTTTTGTTTTTTATAACTTCCTTAATTTCTTTTTTAAAAATTATGGCTGCGTTCTTCATTTTTCTTCTTTCCTTATTAAGTCTAGATATATTTCTTCAAGACTTGCCTTAATTTCATTAAAATACAGGATTTCAGCTCCACTATCTACCAGGCTTTTAATTACTACCGGGTTTATAATTTCGGCGTTTTTTAAAGATATATTAATTTTATTATCTTGAGCTTCTATGTCAGTTATTTCTTTTATCTGTCTCAATATTTTCATATATTTTCTGGCATTATCCTTGAATACAATCTCTACTTTTTTACTTTTTTTGTCATTTTGCAGCTCAGTAAGTGATGCAATTTTGATTATTTTCTTTTTTATTATGCAGACCCTGTCTGACAAGCTTGACGCTTCTTCAAGGTTGTGGGTGCATAGAAAAACAGTTGTTTTTTCTTTCTGGAGATTTTCAATAAAGTTTCTAACCATGTGAGCGCTTTCCGGATCCAGTCCGGCTGTTGGTTCATCTAAAAACAATATCCTGGGTTCATGGATTAGTGCTCTGGCCAGTGCCAGTTTTTGTTTCATGCCTTTAGAGTATGTTCCTGCGAGGTCATCTTTTCTATCCCAGAGGTCGAACATCTTTAGATATTTTTTAATGTTATCCTTTCTTTTCTTATCAGAGACATTATAAAAGCTTGAGTAGTAGTCCAGATTGTCATAGCCAGATATCTTTTCATACATTCCAGGTGTCTCTGTCAGAAGTCCTACTATAGACCTGATATACCCCCCATCTTTTTGAGGGTCTTTACCATCCACAATTATTTTTCCTGAAGTAGGAGAAATAAGAGTTGAAAGCATTCTAATAGTAGTTGTTTTCCCTGCACCGTTGGGTCCTAAAAAACCAAAAATTTCACTTTCTGCTATTTCAAAAGAAATATTGTCAACTGCGGTTACTATTTCAAATTTTTTGGTTAAGTTTCTTACTTCTATCATAGTGGAAATTCTACAGATAATTTTATATTTTATCAAACGTAAAAAACCCTAATGTAAAAATGCTAAAAGATTTAATATATGAGAAAAATAATATTGAGGAATAAAAGTATTAAACTTTTTTGTTTCTGTTGAAATAATTAGTAAGATGATAATATAAATAAGATCAGGTAAGCGGCAATGAACAGTTTGGATTGAAGGTGAAAATGGGTGCAATTACTGAGACTAAAAAAATAGATATATTGATGATAGATAATTATGATTCATTTACTTTTAATCTTGTACAATACCTCGGGGTATT
>JAUVXY010000093.1 GCA_030603375.1 Actinomycetes bacterium
CTCTAATCCAGTTAAATGTATCAAGTTCTGAGGTCAAGCTCCCCTGTACGTCAAAAACCAGAGGAACCCTGCCAAAGGTTAAAAGATACTTAATTAAGCCCCCAACAAATGCTCCCTCGTGAAGATGGCCATAAATAATATCTGGTTTTTCCTTGATATAAACTGCAGCAGCTTTAAAAAATAAAATAATATCAATATAAAACTTATGAATGGATGGGCCAGCTTCAAGTTTTTTGTACCAGGGGATGTTAATAATTCTCCTTATATCAAGTCCTGCTACATCCCTCCCATTGTGGTAAGTGCAGATTATATTCTGGTAGCCATTTTTTTCAAGTGCCTTCATTTCGCCCAAAATCCTCATATGGCAGCCTCTGTCTGCAAAAAATGGGGTGGGTACTATATTTAATACTTTTTGTTTTTTTATTTCACTCACTTTTTTAAAATTTCCAAATACATTTAATAAACTCATTTAAGCAATATAGACAAATCACCTGTCTTCCTTAAACCACTTGTAAGTTAGTTTAAGACCTTTTTCCAAAGAAACTTTTGGCTCCCAGCCAATAAATGTTTTTGCCTTCTCACAATGCAGGGAGCTTCTTTTCTGTTCTCCTTCTTTGGATGGCCCGTGGATTTCTTCTATACTATCGTTTTTGGATATATTTTTTAACATATGAAACAAATCAACCACACTTACCTCTTCCCCGGTCCCTATATTCAGCCCACCTGCAAAAGTTCCCTTAATTGCTTTTATATTTGCCTCAACTACATCGCTTACATATACATAATCCCTTGTTTGCTTCCCGTCTCCATTAATTACAGGGCTTTCTCCATTTAGCATTTTTTTTGAAAATATTGCCACAACACCTGCTTCCCCATAAGGGTCCTGCCCTGGCCCGTAAACATTTGCATATCTGAGTGCTACGTATTTTAAGCCATAATTGTAAGAGTAATAATGCAGATATTTTTCTACAGACAATTTTGCAACACCATAAGGAGAAATTGGATTTAGCGGATGCTCCTCATCTGCAGGAAAGTGCCGCTGTTCTCCATAAACTGTTCCTCCGCTCGAGGCAAATATTACTTTTTCCACATTACATTTTATACAGGCTTCCAGTATGTTTAAACTTCCAAGTATGTTTATGCCGGCATCACTGGCAGGATCATCTACAGAATTTCTAACGCTTATCTGGGCGGCATTATGGATCACAATCCGGGGTTTTTTCTTTTTAAATATATCAAGTATTTTTTTGCTTCTTATATCACATTTGTAGAAATCAGCCTGGACGTCTACATTTTCTTTTTTACCTGTAGATAAGTCATCTACCACAGTTACCGTATGATTGCCTTTGACAAGCCTGCCTACTATGTTTGAGCTTATAAACCCGGCTCCTCCTGTTACAATAATATTCAACTTTCCCGCCTTTCACTTAAAAATATACTAACACTAAAAGTCTTTTAAAAAAATAATATTTTTCCCTTTAGCAGTTTACAGTGTCCTTTGTTTACAGAAATTCATTAAGATAGCCCGGCAATATTACTCTTGCCCTAAATACTCCTCATTTCTAACAGCAGGTATGGACAGGTCAACATTTCCATAAACTTTTATCCTTTTTCCATCTATATAAAAAACAACACCCTCTATGCCCGGGATTTCTGTAAGCGTATCTACTATTGAATAAATTATATATTCATCTAAAATCCTGCTGTCAAGGCTATTTTTAAAAAATTCTTCAGACAAATTAATTTTTACTATGTTCTCCTGAGTCTCAACTCCAAGAAGTTTTGTACCGCCCGGGATTACTGCGTAATAATATGTCTTGGACGGACCTTGCAGTATTTCCTGCATAGCACTCATTGCTGCAGCCTGCATGTTCCCTGCAGTTATTGTTCTTTCTTCTGAAATAAATTTTTTGTCTTCTCCGAGACCGCAAAAGTAAAAATTAATCTTAAGTTTTTTCGGGAAAGCATCTTCGCCATCGGTATCTTCTTCTGCTTTTTTAAAATAATTTATTATCTTATGCCATAAAGATTCGCTTTTTTCTGTATCCCTGCCAGCTGGCATTTCAGCAGCATCTGTTTCAGAACTGTCGTTGCCAGAGCTATCCGCAGCATCTTTATCTTCAGCAGGGCGAGATTCGTCTGCTTCTATTTCAGAAACTTCCACGCCATCTGACGAAGAAGTAATGGGAGAAAATAATTTCCCTTTTAAACTGCTGAAAAATACAGGATTGTCTATAGAGTAAAATATAAAAAAACCAGCTGCAACTATTAAAATAATTATAAAAGTAAATTTAATAATTGGCGGATTTCTTTTTCTTCTCTTCTTTATTGTTTTACCCTCTTGTCTCATTTTTTATAAAAATGTGATGACCTGCAGGTACCGATAAAGTTACCTTAAAGCTATAAACTCAATTAAGCCCCATTAAAGCTTCAAGAGACGAGAGCGCATCAATTGCAGTTTGGTATTCAGGGTAAATTGCAAGAGCTGCCTCAAGCTCCTCTTTTGCCTCCTCAAATCTTTTCTCGTACTCAAACTGCATAGCGTTCCCATGATGTATTTTGGCAGTATCCACTATTATTATAGCACTCTGGTTGTTTGCATCAATTTCGCCTTTAAGCTCCTGCTTTTTAGCTTCCGGCAAACTAGACTCGTCTATGGCAATAATAGCATTTCTATATTCTTTAACCGCTAAAGAATACTGCCCATCATTGTAGTAAGCATCTGCAGATGCTATCCGGTCCAGTATATTTTGTGGAATTTCCTCTTCGGGCTCTGGCTGCTCTTCAGCAACCTCCTCTTCAGTTACTGCTGCTCCAGCTTCTTCTGCTGCCGGTTCCACTATGGTTTCTTCTTCTACAGCTTCCGCCCTGCAGGCAAATATTAATACAGAGATTAAAAAAATTAAAACAATGGCAAACACTGTGTTTGCCATACCTTTTTTTCTGTCTGACATATGCTGCCTTTCTATAAAATTGGTTCAGTTAAAAATTTATTTATATATAATGTATTTGAGATATTATATACAACTGCAAAAAGTTTTCAAACAATTTGTATGAGCCAAAAGATTTCCTTTAACTTCAATTAGTTATACCTATTGCCTGCTAAAAAAGTATCTGAAAGCCTATTCGTTATATTGACACCAATTTTTATGCGTATTACCGTATGTAATACAGAGATGATAAAATGACAACTGTCAGATTAAATAATGAAATACGCATTCATTGATGCAGGTCCGCTGATAGCCTTATTTAATAAAAATGATAAATATCATGAAAAAATAAAAAAATTCATTATGGCATATGATGGGATACAGACGTTTGTGCGGGATCAGCTTGCAGATTATCTTAGAAACAGGGATGTATTAAAAATGTCAATTGATTTTTTCATAATTAACGATCTATTAACGGGATTAGTAATGAACCCAAACCAAGCCGAAGCGCAATAATCAAGACAATTATTTTAATTCCCAAATTAAGTGTACACCAAAAATTACCAGTTGCAGAAGATTTGCCAACTCTTTTCTTATAATTTACTGGAATCTGTACTGAGGAAATACGAGCTGAATAACTTAAAATCATCATCTCTGACCCAAAAAAATTTGTATTTACGCGAAAACTTGATTCTATCTTTTCCAAGGCATTTCTTGTAATTAATCGGTAAGTAGAGCCTACGTCTGACAAAGAATTAGTATTAAATAACACTTCTATCATTTTTGCCAGGCCCCAACAACCCCATTTAGTAAACTTGCCCATATTGGCACCTTCCCATATAAAATTATTTACAGTTCTTGAACTATATACAATGTCTGCGTCATCAACATAAGATAGCAGTTTAAAAATGTCTTTTGCTAAAAACGTATCGTCCGGTTCACAAATGACAATTAAATCGCAAGTTGCTTCCTTTAATCCTCTGCGAATGGCAGCTCCATATCCTTGAACTGGCTCATAAATTTCTTTAGCAGTTGTTTTTGCAACTACTTCCGAAGTACCCTCTATAGCATTATTATTAATAACTAAAATTTCATCAATTATTTGGAGGTTTTCAAAATCATTTATAACTTTCCCAATAGAATCTTTTTCATTATATGTAGGTAACAAAAGACTTATACTTCTATTTTTATACATTGTATCTCCTTTGAGTTATCATAAACATTTGCTTTGAACATTATCAGTTAGACACATTGCATGCTAAAAATAGTTAAGTATGTATCCAATTTTTAGGGTTCAGACCACCCTCTTGTCTCATTTTTTATAAAACGTGATAACCTGCAAATACTGGTAAAGTTATTTTAAAGCTATAAATTCAATTAAGTCCTGCCAAAATTGCAAGAGCTGCCTCAAGCTCCTCTTTTGCCCCCTCAAATCTTTTCTCGTACTCAAGCTGCATGGCATTCCTATAATCTATTTGAGACATTATACATAACTGCAAAAAGTTTTCAAACAATTTGCAGGGGACAAAAGATTTCCATTAACCTCAATTACTTTTATATATTCTTACAAGACTTGCTTCCGGCTGGCAATAGCACCTGAACTGTGAAAACCTGCCTTCGCCAAGACCCCTGGTAACATAAAGAACAAAATTTTTAAAATAAAAAAGACCTGAGGCAAATTTAGTTTTTATCCTGCATCCTGAAAGTACGGCTCCAATCAGCGGAAGCCTTACCTGCCCTCCGTGGGTATGTCCGCTAAAAATAATGTCAACTTTCCTTTGCGACAGTTCAGTTATGGAATCAGCATCAGGTGTATGTATAAGAATCAGCCGCAGCTTATCCTTGTTATTTAATTTGTGTACCTTCTCTTTCTTCAAGCTAAATGCATTTCTGTATTCAGCCCCATAGCTAGATTTTTTAATAAGTTCCGGGCTTATAGCTGGACCAGCATCCTTAAAAGCTTTTTCTATATCAATTTTTTTAATTATTGGATCATCAAGACCTATAATTTCTACTTCCCTTATATCCTGCCTGCCTATATTAATCTTCCTCGACTCATTGCTTAAAACTTCAATCCCAATATCAGCTAATCTTGATACTATGCAGAAAACATCATTTTCCCTTTCATATTCCCTTTTTCTCTTGAACATATTCTTTAAAAATTCAACCAGTTTCTTATTGTAGTAATCATGCACACCAAAAACAGCATACTTGCCATACCTTGCCTTAAAGGAATTTAGCATACTGGCCAGGTACTCAATATTTTCATCCTGCTCAACAAGATCGCCTGTAAGAAAAATGAAGTCTGTCTCTAAGTTATTAAGACTCTTCACAAATTTATATAATTTCCTGCCTTTATAATTTTTTCTGAGATGGAAATCTGACAGATGTAAAATAGTGAGCACAGGAGAATTGTTTTTTTTTTGGTTTTAAATCAATGCTGCCATTGTTTTTTATATAAATATTTACTTCCGACAGTTTAAAATTTGTCGGCTCATATCTATATGCATAAAAAATAAATACCAGAATAACAACTAATATAATGATTAAAAAAAACCAAACCATAAGTTACAATTTCCTTCTTATAATTTTAGCGGCTCACAGGTTCTTAATATGATATCACAATTTTTAAAAATTTTGATTTTAAACTTTTATGCAGGTATATTTAACAAACTGCTGCCTCATCTAAATTTGACAAAGTACATCTAAGTATAATAAAATATACTGAAGTAATGATGGAGGTTCTTATGTTAACCAAAGAAATTATGACTCCCGAACAAGTAGCTGATTATCTTCAGCTTAATCCAACTACTATATACCGCTATATAAGGGAAGGAAAACTTATTGCCTCTAAAATTGGCAGGCAGT
>JAUVXY010000076.1 GCA_030603375.1 Actinomycetes bacterium
CCGGCCTGTATCCTGCATCAAAACCGCCAATCTTTTTAAAAATTAAAAACTTTGTAGCAAACAGGGCCCCGGTGACATAATCTGCTTCTTCTGGGGCCTTGCTTTTTTCAATGTCCTGCGCCGCTTTTTGAGGCTCGTCCAAATCCTTGTACTGCCTGCCATAATCTATGTGAGATGTAATATAATTAGGGCTTACCCTGCCTCCCAGATGCTGGATTGTATCTTTTTTGTAATCTAAGATTAATCCGCCTGCAACTCCTATATTTTTACCTCCGGCTTCAAGCGGCAAAACTAAATTTTCAAGAGCGCCTTCTGACAGATAGATATCAGGATTTATCAAAATAAGGTATTTCAGTTCTTTTTCCAGCTCTTTTTCCCTCTTTGAAATAAATTTAAATACAGCATAATTTACTGCTGCAGAAAAACCTATGTTTTTTTTAAGTGTAATAAGTTTAAAATTATCTGTAGTTAAACTTATATGTAAATTTCTAAATTCCCTTATTCTGTTAACGGTCCCGTCCCTGGAATTATTATCTATAACTACCAGAACCCAGTTCTTATAATTCTGCTCCAGAACTGACTTAAGACAATTTTCAATAAAATTTTCACTATTATAGCTAACAATTACTATCAGACTCTCAGTACTCATAAATATAAGTTTCCTTTTCCAAAATTCCTATACTAAATAGTCAGCACCTTAAATAATTTTATTTAAAACATAATTCCTTATTTTCTTAGCTATCTTAAAAGCCTCTTCAGCCTCCAACATAGGTGGTTCAAATACCTCCTCTGGATAACGAATACCAACAGCATAATCAGTAAGTTTGTCAGCTTCTTCCTTGAAAGTAAAAATTTCTTTATCCACATTTTCACATTTAGTAATTAACTCCCCAATCTCGTGAGTTTTAGTAAATGATATATTAAGAAAAATTAAATATGCTTTTAAAAATTTTTCAACGGCTTGTTGACAGTGGAAACAAATGCTTTCAGTTACAGCATCGGGGAATGACAGCTCAGGTTCAGCAGAAAGCAAATCTTTTTTTGCTTTCTTAATCCAATTTTTTATTAACTCTTTCTCTGTTTTCATATAAAATTTTCCCTTTTTTCATTATGTTTGTAATAAATGCTTCTTTTACTTCCCCCCACTCATCAATTTCATCTTTAGTGTATACAAGTATATCCTTAGGAATATCAGCAATACCCCAAAGATATCTCCTGATTTCCCTGGCCCTTTTATATCTTGGTTGTGAATTTTTTTTTACTACTACTAATAAATCCAGGTCACTGTCTCTAGTCGGTTTTCCATAAGCATAGGAACCAAAAAGAATAATCTTGTCAGGATTATAATTGTTAGCTATTGCCTTAACGATTTTATTTATTTTACTTTGAGTAATCATTTAATCTCCTAAGCAGATAATTGTATATGGTTTTTCTATATATTTAACAGTATTTTACTAATAATTATTATAATTTGCACATTACTAAGAAGCAAATTAGAATACTCTTAAGTTAACCAAATAGTTTTCTTTTAATAATTTTTATATAACTATACAGTCTGTATATAAAGCTTTTCTGAACAATTCCCTCCAGTTCTGAAATCCTCCTTTCCCTTTCATCTATCATCTTTTTTTGCTCCGATACTATCTTATTAAGATTTTTAAGAGCTTCTTCTTTTTCAAAAAATATTTTCTTATCTTTTCCCCTGTCCGGTGAAAAGGTTGGGTCCTCTACCCATTTTTGAAGTCTTTTAGTTGTCCTGTCAAAGTTAAATTTTAAAAAACCATATTTTTTGCCTGCAGCTGCCGCCGTTTTTACCCTGTCAGGATTAACTGCCAGATACAAAAGCTTCTCGCTTAAATTTTCTGGATCACCTGCTTTAAAAACATAACCTGCTTTTTCCATGTCCATAATTTCTGTGAGTTCGCATACGTTAGACGACAAAACACAAAGCCCGGCCCTCATCCAATCAAGTATCCTGTTTTTACTCCCCAGCCTGACTTCGTATATGTCTTTGTCAATATTTATGCCTAAATCTGCCTCTAAATAATAATTCGGCACATCCTCGCCTGCTATCCACCCTCTCATCACAAATCTATCCTTGTAAGGAGAGCCTTCTATCATGGATAAAAATCCTGGATAAGTTTTTATGTCCTGCTCAGGTATTTCTCCCCCGGTGGAAACAAATTTAATCTTCGGGTTTTTTGCCATGGCAAGCTCCAGCCCTTTAAACACAGTATCTACATCCGTCCATGTATTATACCCTCCTGTCCAAAGTACCACAAAGTCATCACTGCTTATCCCATCTTTTCCTCTTACAGCATTTTTTGTATGCTTATATTCCTCCTGCGGAATGCCGCATGGGACAGCACAGGTAAATTTGTAGCCTGAAGTATGCCTGTTCAGCCTTCCCGCTGCTCCAAGCTCGCCTATCAGCGCATATTCCTGCCTTGATGATACACATGAAAATATATCAGCGCTTGAGGCAATACTATATTCACTGTTCCAGTAATGGAAAAGGCAGCTGTCATCCCCGTCTATATATGCGCGGGCCTGAGCTTCTGCCATCACATGGCCAAAAAGGTCTGCCCAGAAAGGAACGCCGCCAGCTAACTTTGATGCGATAAAAGATGGGTAAAAGGTACAGCCCACTATACAATCAGGTTTAAACTCCAAAAGAATCTTTGAAAGGAGTTCAGCATTTTCAAAGTCATCTTTTACCAGCACATTATATTCAAAGCTGTACCTGCATCCTTTACTGGCTGAATGCATGCTCTGGCTGCCCCCGGCTTTAGAATTTTCATCATAAACAAAACTTTTTCTAAAGCTTGATTTAGTATCCTCCGGATATGCAGAAGGAATGCCGTAATTGCAAACACATAATTTATGGCCCTTTTCTAAGAGCGGAAGCATAAACTGCCATGTCCTTATGCCAGTGCCATAAACCTTTTTATCATTTTCAAACGGAAGCGGGCTCATGCCCAGAATAAAAATTCTACTCATAACCTGAAATTAAATTAAACAAAAAACTTATTTCTTTTTATATTTTATCAAAAATATCTAATATAAACAGCTGATACAACTTTAAATAATTATTTTAGCTATAATTTATACAAAATTGCCGGTCCGGCCCGTTTGCCTAAAATTTATTTTTATTATATATTTACCTCACTAAAAACCCAATAAGTACCAAATAAAAAATGAAAGCTATAACAATAATTCTTGTTACATTGTTTTTAATTGTCAGCTGTTTTTTTGGGTTCCTGCTTATAAAAAAAGTATTAAGTGAAGTGCAAACAGCATCAGAGCCGGAGCAGCAGGACATAGCTGCAGTTGAAGACAAAACTCCGACTGAGGAACAACCCGTGCCAGACAAAGAAGAACAGGAAGAAACTGAGGATCTTGAAAATATATCTAAAATTGAAATATACCTGGATGGAGACAGAGAAAATGGGATATTTTTAGGGGAAGCAGAGTACGGGCTGCCCTCTGAAGAATTATCTTTATTGTATGGCAAAAACTTCCTGCTTTCAGGGTTCAGCCTCCTGTCAGAAAGCGAGAACTACGTATTTGAGCCGGGCTCGATACATTACCTTTATATATACACTCTGGTCCCGGAATATGGATGGGACTGTGACAGAAAAGAAATACAAATACCCGGTGAACTAGAAACGGCAGAAAATATAAGACTATATGTGGATAACCCGGAACATAATGACACTGTGGTAACCGGGGAGATAAGAATTTCAGGGTGGGCTGCAGATCTTAACCCGCCTGATAATCCTAATATCAGTAAGATAGAAATATATTTAGACGGGCCAAAAGGCTTTGGCAAAGCCATTGGAGAAGCAGAATATGGGCTGGAAAGACCGGATGTGGCTAAAGCTCTGGGCAATGAAAATTATACTAAGAGCGGATATTCACTTACATATGATACAAGTAGCCTTGAGCCGGGTTTTATGCATTCATTCTATGTTTATGCGCATTCACCGGCAGGACAATATCAATTAGTAAAAAGAGATGTAGCAATAGAAGGAGAAAAAAAAGAATCAAACGCTACAGTTTCCGTTGAAGCAAATTTTGACATCGGGCAAATTGAAATAAAAGGATGGGCCGTAAGCAAAAGTAAATTAAAAAGCGACATTTTAATTCCTTTGGATACAGAATATGCGGTAAAGAAAATAGTGTTCGTTTCAAACAAAACTGGGAATGAAGATATATTCAGCATGAATCTTGATGGCTCGGAACTTACACAGCTAACAGATTATTCTGGTAACGATATGTACCCGTCAGTTTCGCCTGATGGTAAAAAAATAGCTTATACATCAGATATAGGAGGAAGCTGGCAAATATTAATAATGAACTGGGATGGAACCGGAAAAACTCAGATAACTACAAATTCTGAAAGAAATGGTTATCCTGCATGGTCTTTTGACAGCAGCTATATATTCTTTGAAATGTATATTGATGGAGACTGGGAATTATACAGAGTAAACAGTGACGGCAGCAGTATGAAAAGATTGACTTTTAACCCGGGAGCAGACGATTGGCACCCGAGGGGCCACCCGTTTGAGTATAAAGTTTTGTACGAATCAGGAACTGTGGGGCACGAAGATATATACATTATGGATTATAATGGAGAAAATATTAAGAAATTAGCTGATTTTGATCTAAGAAAAAGAGTTCCTTCGATATCAAGAGATGGACGGCTGATAGTTTTCGCTGGTTATGAAGGGAAAGAGCCAGATATATACATTATGGATTACAATGGAGAAAATATTAAGAAACTCACAACCAACTCCGAAAGTGATACTCACCCGTGCATCTCACCAGATAACATGTATATTGCTTATGGTGGAACTGTCAAAGGTGCTGCAGAAATTTTCATTATGAATATTGATGGTTCCAATAAAATTCAACTGACAAATATGCCCGGAAATGATTGGGGTCCATTCTTTATGTATCAGGTATCGCCGTGAGCACCAGTTTGGTCTGCCCTGTAAGTAATTTTATGTTTAAGCCTTTTCTTAAAATTAATCCTGACAGATGACCCAATAGAAAACCCAAACCAAAGGGTCCAGATAATTTGTCTGGAAAAAAGATAAAAAACAAGTTCGGTTAATTTTTTATCCGACCCGAAAAACTTTACTATAATAAAGTTGGTAATTGTTCCTTCAGAAAGCAGCAGGCATATTGCCGGTATGAACCCGATGATTACAAAATTTCTGATATCAAAGAAGCTTTTGTCAATATTTAGCTTAAGCAGCAAAGATACATTAAGGCCTATGCAAAATCCAACTACTGCCAACACTGCCAGTTTTGCAAAACTTAAAAACTCTGCCGACAGCGGAATTGTGCCAAAAAGGTTTAAAATATAATCGTAAAATGCATATATTAAAATATACAATATTGTATTTATAAAAGAAATTATAAGCAAAAAAATTCTCAAATTTTTCCCCGTAAAAATACTTCTATTTTATTATTTAATATAACCCCTTAGAATATAAACAACCATCCATTGCCCGGTAAAAAGCTGCAGGCAACTTTGAAATAAGTTATATCATATTATTGCATAGCTGCTGCTAAATAACTATAAAAACCCATAAAAAAATACTTTTTAAAAAAAGTAAAATTATTTTATAATATATTTGATTAAAGATTAGGGTGCTTTAGACTTATTAGAATTTCTATAACAGTATTGAAAAAACCATCATATTAAAAATGAATGCAGATACCAAAAATTATAAATCTTCAGGTAAAGAAAGTCTGCTAAGAAAGATAAAAAAAATACTTCAAGAAAAATCAAATCTTACAGTCTTTATCATCCTTTCCATAGCTGTTTTATACGCTATCATGGTCAGGTTCATAAATCTGGGCGAGCTTTCATTCTGGGGAGATGATGGAATGACCTATTTAAGCTCAATATCAATTTTAAAATATGGATATCCTCTTCTTCCCTCAGGAAATATAATGTTCCACAATATAGCTTCTGCCTATTTTAATATTATACCGGTACTGTTATTTGGGGATAATGAATTTGCATATAGGTTTTTAAATGCATTACTTGGAGTATTACTCATACCGCTGGTATTTCTATTTATAAGAGAATTAACAAATAAGTATATTGCACTGATCGCTTCAATAGTTATTGCTGTAAATACATGGCAAATCGAGTTTTCAAGAGAAGCCAGGTATTACTCAGAGTTTCAATTTTTCTATATACTTACTATCTATTTTTTCTACCTGGGATTTTTTAAAGATAAGAAAGTTTGCAAGGTCCTGGCAATAATATCTATGTTTATTACAACTCAGATTGTAACATTGGGAATAACTCTTATCTTTCTATTTATCCCTCTTCTCGTTTACAAAGGATTCAAAAAATTTTTCAAAAGAGATATTATCGTTTCCTTTTTAATCTCAAGCGCAATGATTGTGGGAGAAATAATTCATAGAGATCTTTTCTGGAAAGTAGGTTTAAGCTTTTATCCGCCAAGTGTTAGAACAGATATTGCTAACCCTATACTTGGAGCTCTCTCAAAATATTTTTCTAATTACACACCTTTTTTCCTCAAAATTTCTAACATAATATATCCGGGGGCATACCGTATCTTTATATATGGCGGTATCTTAATACTAATATATATATTTTTTAAACCTCTTAGAAATCCTGATGAATATTACCTGAATATTTATAAAAACAAGAAGGTAGATTTTAAATTTCCTTTCAACCTATTTTTTCTTTATTTCATTTTCTTTTCCAAT
>JAUVXY010000070.1 GCA_030603375.1 Actinomycetes bacterium
CATATTAATTTTTTGCGAAATTTGTGAGCAGGAAATTCAGGTAAATTATGGTAGCGGGGATAGGATTCGAACCTATGACCTTCGGGTTATGAGCCCGACGAGCTTCCAGACTGCTCCACCCCGCATCGTTAATTTGTAACACTTACGTTTTCTTACCGCTCATATATTATACCTAATTTTTATTTTTTTCAAACCCTTAAAATGACTGAATCAGCAATTCATTATCTTTCAGCTAATTTTACCCCAAATACCTGCTAAATTGGGGCAGTTTTAAAAATAATTTTTGGACCATTTCCTAAATTGTGGTTTTAGAGGTAAAGAATATAGCAAATTTTTGTGTTTTGGAGTGCCTAAAGTATCTTCATTTTATGATAATATTAAATTTGGTTTATCTAAAGTGATCTTTTAAAATATTATCCTATGGAGTGTATTCTATGTGTAAATTTACACTTGACTGGTTATACTTCCATCCATCAATTTCAGCATCATTATCACTAAAAGGACCTGTAAAATGTATTCTAATTTGAAACCTTGATTTTCCATCATCAATTGCTTTTTGCAGTTCTTCTTTCAATTTATTAGCAGTACAGGTAATATTACCATCACCAGAACTGCTAAATCCTTCTACTGCTATACCTGCTGTACCAAAGTCAGCCTGAGTTATTGATTCTGCACCCCAATCTACTACATTTATATAAAGATCACCATAAAACGATGGGTCATGATATCTTTTTGTAATGTGAAAAGTAAGAATTGCTGATTGAATCTCAGCCCCGGAAATTCCTGTGATATTAAAACTTGCAAAACCTTTGCAAGGCCTTTTAGCGGCAGTATCACCTGCATAAAGGTATGAACCAACACCAGTAACACCACCTTGTTCTATATATCATCCCTCGGCCACAACTAAAGGTAGATTTGCACTTACTATATTTAATAAAACAGTTACTGTTTCAGTTTTTGTAGCTGTACCTCCATTACCATCACTTGCCTCAACAGTTATATCATAATCACCTGGAGTATTCGGCGTAGTCCATTTTATTGGATTTGTGCTGCTATCTTCAATAGTCCCACCAGCTACACTCCATTGGTATGACAGACTATCCCCATCTGGATCTGTAGCTGCTACCGAGACTGTATATTCCACTCCGGTATAGTGATTTCCCATCAAAGTTATTTCGGCTATCTCTGGAGGTCTGTTACAACCCCAGCTTAAAGTGATTGAATCTGAATCAGTTCCTTCTGAATTAGTAGCAGTTGCAGTAAGGGTGTAAGTTTCACTGAGATCATTTAGATTAATCTGAGCTTTTTTTGATCCAAATGCACCTAAACTATCATCTTTGCTAAATTCAACTATAGGAGTAGGACTTCCAGTAACTATCGCCTTTATCCTATGGTAACACACACCATCTGATTCTGAATAAATGGGACCTTCGTAAATTTCAAGTTCTATAGTAGGAGCGACCCCCTCTTCTTCCTCCTCTTCTTCCTCCTCTTCTTCTTCCTCTTCTGTTACTTCTTCAACAGTTGCATCTTCCTCTTCCTGCTCTTCTTCTCCTTTCTCTTCCTCTTCTGTTACTTCTTCAACAGTTGCACCTTCCTCTTCCTCTATGCCTGCTTCTTCTTCGGCAGGTTTTCCACACTGGTTACATATAGCTGCTGTAGCAAAAAGGGAAATGGCAGTCATGACAGCAATAAATACATACAATTTATTCTTTTTCATAACAATCTCTCAATCAAAATAAACTTTATTTTATATATAAAAAAAGTAATTCTGATATATATTTATTTATTATACAACTATGATTATAAAATTGTAAAAAACCTGACAAGATGACAGCGATTAATCATCTTCTGCCAATTTCACCCCAAGTACCTGCTAAATTGGGGCAGTTTTAAAAATAATTTTTGGACCATTTTCCAAATCAAGGTTTTAGAGATAAAAAATATAGCAATTTCTTGATTTTGGAGTGTTTAAAATAACACTGGTTGTGTTAAAATTTTAACACAGCATGTGGCTGATTTTTAATTTAAAACAGAACTTAAGCAATATGGCTAACTTAAAATTAACTAAATTTCTAAAGCAACTAAAAGACGAATTTAATCAATTACCGAAAGATTTGCATATAACTCGTAAAGCAGGAGCATATGTTGCAATTTCAAATGGAAAAGTAATAAAGATAGGTAATCCCCAGATAAAATATTGTCCTCTGTTTAAAATGCTTTTTAATAAAAAAGTTATTGACCAAAATGCAATAAAAGATAAGTTTGACTGGCAAATACAAAATTTAGGTATGTTTTCATGCCACAGAATAATTGCAAAAGATAAAATTATCGTTCCGTTTGGTGCTTCAGAAATTCTAATGTATGCCGTCAAGAGAAAGGAAATTGATTGTGCCGTTATTGCCTGTGAGGGCGCAGGAACTGTTGTAAGCAATAATCCAGCTTTAATTCAAGGCATTGGCGCATATATGAATGGAATTTTTTACACAAGCCCAATAAAAGAAATTATTAATAAGATAAAGCAAAATAATGGCATAGTACTGGATGAAAACACGGCAAAAATAGACCAGTACAGTGGTGTGAAAAAAGCCCTTGAATTGGGTTTTAGAAAAATCGCAGTTACTCTGAGAGGTGATGAGACTCAAATTTTAAAAAAAATTAGAAGTATTTCGCCTTCTAAAATTGAAAAAATTACAGCTCTCTCTATCTGTAACTCAGGAATTACAAAAAAGCAGGCTGAAACATCAAGAGATAAAGCAGATCTGATTTGGGCATGTGGTTCGCGCTATGTCAGGCAAATAGTTGGGCCCCGGGCAATCATACAGTTAGGTGTTAAAATACCTGTTTTTATTATGAGCCAGAATGGAATTGATTTAATAGCCAGCTATTCAGGAGATAATAATTTTAAGTCAAACCTTAAAGAAATTAAAAACAAACATTATATTACTTCAAACAAGTATAAAACCGGGGGCATTAAAGCAAGTATGGGAAAATTTTATGTTTATTTATATGAAACAGAAAATCTGCCCATAACAACAGAAGATGAGCCTGCCCCGCTGATTTAACCTGGTTAGAATAATCAAAGATTACTTTAAATGTCTTAATTTATGAAAAAATAGTGGAAATCCCATTGCTGCTACAGCAATATCGCAAGAGGCAGGCGGAAAAAAGAGGAAGAAAGTGGATTGTATGCTTATGTTATTATTTCACGCTCAGTAAAAGCTTATTTAATAGATCAATGCTTAAGATTGTTGACCTGATGGTATGGTAATTAATCTTCCAGGAATTTCCCATATGATGCCACAACACTTCTCCTTTGCGGGTAAGAAGCGGCCACCATTCACCAGCAGAATAATTAATTGCTTTGCTGAATATAAAATTATGAATATTTTTATATACTTTCCAATATGTTTTATAGCCAAATAAATCACAAGCATAGAGAATTCCGATCATGGCTTCTGCTTGCTGCCAAAATTCTTTTTGGTCGTCAGTCACTTTACCATTATGCAAACCCTCTACATAGATTCCGCCATATTTATAATCAATTCCAAACTTTACAGTATGGTCGATGATCTTTTTAATCAATGGAGAATATTTGTTTAAGTCAATTCCCAATTCTTCCAATGCAGTGCACAGCAGCCATGCAAACTCAATATTATGTCCATACGATGTTATGTTTTTTGGATTATTTTTTGTTCCATTATCCTCAAATCTATCCATCCCCCACACAATATCCAATTTAACATTGGGTGCTAATTTCCAGTCAAATGTGAATTGAGGCATTCCGGTGCCATAGTCAGGATGCAGCATTCTATATTTAATAATATCAATTATTTCTAAAAGCTTGCGTCTGGAAAGATGGTCCTTTTTGCATTTAAATATGTTTGTAAATGATTCCATAAGATGCATATGAACATCAAAAGTTTTCCTATCGCTTCCAATAACATTTGAACTTACCAGATCCCAGTCCCTGTTCATTATCTCAAAATAGCCGCCATTAAAGGAGTCGGTGCAGTGCTTCAAAACCAGATCAAAGGTTTTTTCTGCATAATCTAAACTTCTTTTATCTCCGGTGGCTAAGAAATGTTCGCATAAAGAATAAATAGCAAAACTTTGGCCATATAATATTTTCTTATCATCCAAAATATTTCCTTCTCTATCCGCCATCCAATAAAACCCGCCATAAGTTTTATCCCATAGTTTCTCTATCAGGAAATTTATGCCTTCCGCAGCAAAGCTCCCGCATTTACTGTTGCCATAGCCATGCTTTTGAGCCAATGAAAAAGAATAGATCACACGGGTTTGTGAAATCAGTGATTTTTCATTCACTTGAGTGTCTTCTCCGTTTTTATCAAAATGAGTGATAAAGCCGCCATTTTTATAATCCATGCAACGATCCAGCCAAAAAGGCAGGAGCTTCTCTTTTAAATATTTTTCAAGTTCTGATTTTGAGTTTAAGATTTCATCCTTAATCAAATTAACACCTCCCTGCCGTGATAATGTAATAAGAGATTAATCACAAGCCTATTGAAATAACAGACCGAGTAATTTAATATATTGTGAAAAGTCAGGAATAACCATATGCGCTCCAGATTTTATCAGTCTCTCTCTTTTTTCTATATTCAGGCCGTATCTTCTTGTCTCGTCGCTTGCTATCCCAATAGCTACTCCTCCGTTCCTTCTGCATTCATACATTTCTACCGGGCCGTCTCCAAACACAGCAAGCTCCCGGCCCTTCAGATGATTCTCTTCTATGATCTTTTCAATAACCATTTTTTTTGAGAATTTCTTTACATCATCCAATGCACCATATATGCCTCCACCGAATAGATGGCCGTATCCTAATATTTTTGCTTCACCTTCCACATCTTTTTTATCTGTTCCGCTGGTAAGATATAAAGATATGCCCAAGTCTTTTAGTCTCTGTAAAAATTTAATGGCCCCTTTTATGATAAAATCCTCAAAATTCAATTCACATGACTCTATTTTTTCAATTCGCTTATTTATCATTTTCATTAGCTCATTATTGTATATCTTCTTATACCCAAACTTATCCAGGATCATATTTTCCTGAACAAGGTTAAATTCTTTTACCATCTCTACCAGTTCTTCCGTCTGCAGTATAGTTTGAATTCCGGTAGATTTATCAATATAGTCATGAACTCTTTTTTTTATTCTGCCTAAAAGCACTAAATCAATATCCTGATATTTGTCTCCGCAAATTGATTTGACCATTACATCTTCTATAATCTTTTCCCAGCCCTGCCGCAAGACACTTATCGTTCCATCATGGTCAAAAATTACATGTTTTATTTTTCCAATTTTCAGTGTTTTTAAATCAGTGCAAAGTTCAAATTCAGAATCTTTTAAGTATTTTGATTTTCTAATATCTTCAGCAAGCTCCGGCAGATAAATATATCTTATATCACTGCTGGCTTTCATGATCTCACTGGCAGAAGCAGTCCCAGTCTTAAAAAGTTTTTTAACAGTTACCGATGCTGCAATATTTGCAAATATTGCAGCTTCCCCTGGTTTTAACTTTGAAGCTAAGCAAAGAGCAATGGCACTTACCACAGTATCTCCTGCCCCTACCGGGTCAATCTCTTTTAAAATTTGAATACCTTCTATGATGGAAAATCCATCAGCACCCGCAACTGCCAGGCCCCTGCTGCCCCTGGTTATAAATACAGGTTTTTTTGATTCTTTAAAAAGACTGGAAGAGATCTCTTCAATAGTCGCTATATCTATGTCTTTGCTTTCATCTATTTTTAACCCTGCTAATTTAACGGCTTCTTGCTCATTAAGCTTTCTATAAGTATTTTTAATCACATGACCATAATCCCTGGTATCTGACAACACTATTTTATCACTGTGTTTTTTTATCAAACCATTGATTCTTTCTAGTAAAATAGGGCTATTTATACTATTGGGAACTTGCTGATTAAGAATAAATGCATCACTTTCTTCTAACGCTTTATCTATATGGCTTATAATTCTTTCTTCAGTTTCTTCTGTCATTTTATTGAAAAACCCAAAATCTATTCTATTTTTTTCTTTTCCATTAAGATACCTCTTACCAAATGCTACGGTGTCATAACCATCATTTTGAATTATCATATACTCAGTATTTATTCCAAATTCCTTAAACTGCCTTAAGATTTCTTTTCCAAATATATCATTTCCGATTACTCCTATTGTTGAAATAACTTTTGGCTTTAAGGCTGCCAGGTTTGCCGCTATATTTGAAGCACCACCCAGATTGTAGTACTGGCTTCTAACGGCCTGGCCCATAAGCCCGGTTTCTACAGAAACTTCAGAGTATCGGGGGTCCAGGATCCAGTATGCATCAAGACAATAATCTCCATATATTGCTACTTTTACTTTTTTAAATTTTTCTGCAATTTCTTTTATTCTTTTTTCATCCATTTTTTACTCTTTAAAATGGAGCCTCAATTAATTTACAGATTAAATGGTAGGCTACCTGATGTATTTCCTGGGCCAGGCTGGTCACCGCTGTTCCTGCTGAAAGGCAGATATCCGATATTTTTTCCAGCTCGCTCCCCTTCCTTCCTGTAAAAGTTATTAATTTTGCCTTTTTTTCTTTAGCAGCCTTTGCAGCCTTTAGTATATTAGGTGAAGAACCACTGGTTGAAAAAACCCACAGTATATCTTTCTCATTAATCAGCGCCTCTATTTGCCTTGAAAAAATATCATCAAAACTAAAATCATTTCCTATGCATGTCAATACAGAGGTATCCGTTGATAGTGAAATAGCAGGAAGTGCTCTCCGGTTTTTAGTAAACCTGCCAATCAATTCTCCTGCAACATGCTGCGCATCAGCTGCTGACCCTCCATTTCCGCAGAGATATATAGTGCCCTTATTCTTTATGGAACCTGTGATAGCCTCAGACACTTTTATAATGGTGCACGGGCTTTCACTTTCCAATTCCTGGATCAATTTCTTGTGCAAGTTTAAATAATTTTGTATTTCTTCTTTCATAGCGGCTCCTATAATTTCAAATTCTCAAGAATATTTTTATATAATAAAGGGACTGTAGTCCTCTGATCGCCTTTTATGTAAATACCTTCTCCTCCTAAAGATTTTGGGATTCTATATACCAGGCTTTTTTGATCTCTGAAATAGTAGTTTTCCGAACACTGGTCCGGCGCACTTTTTGAATAACCACTTCTTATATCAAAATCTGCAATCAAGAAATCATTTGGTTTTTTACCAGCATTGCAAGCCATTGAGACTGCTTTTAATATTACTTCCGGACCGGTTACCGCACTTCCAATATTTATTATCACTCCGCCCTGTGTAAATTTTGTTATCTCGTTTACTAAAATGAGAAAATCCCTGCCTGAACACCCGCCCTTGTGTCTGCCATTAAAA
>JAUVXY010000067.1 GCA_030603375.1 Actinomycetes bacterium
CTATTTGCTTCTTAAAATCATTACTGAAGCTTCTTCTCTGTCTTTTCATCTGATGAGACCTCCTATCTCTCTTGACTTTCCAGTCTCATCAGCTATTCTATCTTTTAGTTAATATCGTGTCTAATGTAGGGGTTCACCCCAGTATCTAATGATAAACAACTCCTGGATTTAGACTTCTACTTTTACCTATGGTCTTTAATATATTTGACGAACTATAAAATTGCTTGAATATTTTATAATATAGTAATTCTTCTTTTGACTTAATCTCCACATCAGAAATTAAGTTTCTTTTACTAAATTCATTATCTGTAATTGCTTCATCTGCATAACTTTCAAGTATTTCTGCAGTTCCGGTACCTATTGAAAATTTTTCTTTTTTCCTCCACACAAAATCCTGAGGGAGATAGGCTTCAGATACTTTTCTTAATATCCATTTCTCAATCAGACTACCATCCGATTCCTTAAAAAATAATTTAAGTTCAGGGGAGATTTTTGAAGCTTCTTCGATTAATTCTATATCTAAAAAAGGTACTCTTCCTTCAATAGAATTTGCCATTGTTATTCTGTCTGCACGTTGTAGATTAGTGTTATGAAGGTTACCAGTAATATTTTTAAGTTCCCTATATAATTCTTCTTTAGTATTGCTGATCTTTTTTAGGTAATGATAACCCCCAAATAATTCATCTGCACCTTCTCCAGAAAGTACTACCTTTACATGTTTCTGGGCAAGTCTTGAAACAAAATAAGTCGGTATAGCGCTTCTAACAAGTGCAGGATCAAATGATTCCAGATGAAATATGACTTCTGGAAGTATCTCTAGGACCTCTTTCATATCATATTTAAAAGTATGGTGCTTAGTTCCAATATACTTTGATATTTCTTCTGAATATAATATATCTGCACTTTGAGGAGTACCCACAGCAAAAGAATGAAGTATACCTTCTGTATTTTTTCTTGCTATTGCGGAAATAAGGCTGCTATCCAAACCTCCACTTAAAAACACTCCTAAAGGAACATCTGACATTAATCTTTTTATAACAGCATCTTCTAATTTCTCTCTGATATTATTTGTGATTTTTTCTATATCTTCCGAAAATTTATCTGGGATAGTAGGCAGGTCATAATATTTTTTAAAACCCTGAGAATTAGTGAAATAATGTCCTGCAGGAAACTCATTAATATCATTTGTTGCCTTAACCAAAGATTTTATTTCAGAAGAAAAGTAAAGATTGTCATTCTTATAACCATAATATAGAGGTTTTATTCCAAGAGGGTCTCTTGCAATAAATACATCTTTATTGCTACATATGGCAAAAGCAAACATCCCATCAAGTCTTTTAACCACATCTTTACCTTCATCCTCAAATAGGTGAAGTATTACCTCTGAATCAGAATCGGTTTCAATTTCATGACTGTTTAAATCCTTTTTAATCTCATTATGATTGTAAATCTCTCCATTAAATATTAATGTTAAGGATTTATCTTCATTTGTCATAGGCTGAGTACCACCGTCTATATCAATAATAGACAGCCGGTTATGCCCAAGAGCAAATTCGTCTTTAAATATTTCCCCCTTTCCGTCAGGCCCTCTATGGGTAATCTCTTCCAACATAGAATTCAACACTAATTTATCTGGTTCCCCCCAGATTCCTGCAATTCCACACAAAATTAACACATCCTTTGATATCTAAATAATAAATATGTTTACTATTATTTTTCCCGTTTCTTTCTTGGGCAACATTAAACAATAAGTAAAGTACTGGATTTTTTTGGATTTATTTTATCTATGCGGAGACAAACAAAAAAACCTTTTATACAAAAACTAAGCCTTATACAGCCTAACAGATATAAATAATATTGCAAATCACTATTAATAAGTGTTTTTTTGATCAAGAGAATTGGAGCCTTCAAGCTGTATTGAATAGAGAATATAATTTTTTAATAATATTTAATAGATATATTATGAACTTATAAATGAATACAAGTATTAATTAGTAGCCCCAAGTATTGAAATTTCGAACCAGATTTTGAAGGAATTATTCAATCTGCTGGAGATTATTGATTGTATTTAAAGCTTTTGATATTAATAGACTTTTATATTTTTAATATATAAGAAATATTGCACTTTAAGATTATTTTAATCGTATAAAAAAGTTATAATTTGCATAAAAAATTATATATTTTTTTATAAATAGAATATACTTATAAATATAGAATATACTTATAAATATTAAGCATCATATTAAGAGGGTTTACTATGAAAAACTTTGATACAAGAGCTTATAGTGTGTCTGATGTTATTGGATGGAATGAAAATAATTCACTCGAGATATCGCCTGATTTTCAAAGAAGATCTGTTTGGTCTGAAAAAGCTAAATCGTATTTGATTGATACAATTATTCGAGGGAAACCTATTCCAAAGATTTTAATTACACAAAAACTTGAGGGAACAAAAACTGTAAGAGTGGTTGTTGATGGTCAACAACGTTTGAGAGCAATTCTTGAATTCTATAATAATGATTTCAAAATATTAAAAGCACATAATGCAAAATTAGCTGGTAATACATATGATTCTTTGCCTGAACAATTACAAAAAGACTTTTTGCAATATGAATTAGGCGTTGATTTACTTTTTGATATGTCATACGAAGATTTATTAGATGTCTTTACAAGAATCAATGCATATACAATTAGTTTAAATACTCAGGAAAAATTTAATGCAAAGTATCTAGGATATTTTAAACAATATGTTTTTAAATTTGGGCATAAATATGTCAAATATTTTTTAGAGGGTGGAATTCTCACCAAAGCAAATGTTACCAGAATGGCTGAAGCTGCGTTGGCTTCTGACTTATTTGTATCACTTATTGATGGTGTCCAAACAAATAAAAAAATAGGGAGTTTTTTTAAGAAATATGAGGATGATATTGGTGATTTAGAAAATATATGTGATAAATTCGATACTATCATGAGTTATATTGGGGAAATATACCCACCTGCTGAATTATTAACAACAAATTGGTCAAGAATTCAACTTTTTTATACTCTATTTACTTCTATTGGGCATCTTCTTTTTACATTAGGTGGATTGGATCATAATTTAAAAATTAAAATAAATGAAAAATCAATTGGAAAATTAAGAGTTATATTAGATGAGATTAGTTCTAATTTTGACATAATATCAAAAAATATGAATGATGAAAATTATCCTAATGATTATAAAAAATTTATTACTCAATCTCAAAGAGGAACAACAGACACAAAAACAAGAATAGATAGAGCAAATTTTGTTTGTAAAATAATTGTAGAAAAAATATCTTAGTATGCCAAAAGTGAGAAGAAAAATTTCAGCAGTTTTAAATGATTTACAAAAAACAATAAAAATATACGAACGATATGATTCAGAAAATCAAAAAACTTTTTCTAGTCAACATTCTAATCTAACAAAAATGCAACTTTATCTATTGACGGAATCTATTTATTTTTCATCATATAGAGTATTTGAAGGGTTTTTAAGAGATACATTTTTACTTTTTTGCATGGGACGCAAAACCTTGAGCGGCAATCAAGTATTTTCGTATCTAAACCCAAAAAACTTTTCCCACGCTGAAAATCTTATCAAATCTTCTATGAGATTCTTAGATTGGTTTAGTCCTGAAGAATTAATTAAAAGATCTGAACTTTATTTAAAAGACGGTTATCCATTTAAGACACCTATAGCCACTAATCTTCAATCATTGAGAGAATTTAAAATAATAAGAAATCACATTGCTCATGATTCAAATGAGTCTCTTTCAGCGTATAAAAAAATTATCATGAATCATTTTGCTACAATACCACTGACAATTCCACTTCCAGGCGAGTATTTATTACTAAGTGAAAGAAGAATACCAAATCAATATAAACTATTATCATTTTTTAATTTAGTTAAAAAAGTTTCCTTTGAATTAACAAATTAGCTCTCCAGATCATATTTCGTCTTATGTGTACCTACAATAGATATGTTTTCTATAAATTTATAAGCTTGTAATCTCCTATTTTGTTTTATCAATTTTACCCCCATTTTTGTACAAATGACCAAAAATAACCCTTTTTTACCCCTATTTTGACCATTTTGCGCATAGATGTTTCTATATTATCGAGATATAGGGAAAGGGAGCCCATAGGGGATTCGAACCACGGTAATTTTTTTTAAGAACAAATTCTAATATAAAAAAATCAAAGTATTTGATATCTATCTTTAAGGTATTTACTGATCTCAGGAAAGATGGTTCGCCATCACTTAAAAGAGTAATGCTTCCTGTGAGAGTACCGCAGGCTATTTCTATCAACATTACAACCAGTGTTATAGAAAATCAGATGATCAACCTTTTCTGTGTGACATTCCTGCATTAAAAAAGTTCTGAAAAGCTGTCATGTTTATGACCTGCAACGGAGCCGTTAATGCCGGATTTATTTCTTCAGCTTGTTGTATCTTTTGAGAAAAAGTTCAAATGTTTTTCTTCTTTCTTTTATTTCTTTTATCCAGCTTGATAATAGTTTCATTCCTTCATCAGTTATCGAATAAATTTTTTTTGCTGGGCCGGGTTCATCAGTTTCCCATTTTGATTTTATAAATCCACCAGAATCTAAAAGCTTTAGAGTCCTGTATACTGCACCGGGATCAGAACTTGCTTCTGTAAAGCCAAACTCAGTATATTTTTCAGTTAGCCCATATCCATGGGAAGAATTTTCAGAAAGAAGCAGAAGAATAGCAGGTATTAAAAATCTGCTTATTCTCCTGCTTTTACAAGAACATCTAATGATATTTTCAGCTTTACTGCCGCACACAATAGATCCTGTCTGATATTTATGCCATTCTTTTATTTATTTTATAATTTTACTGTTTTTTACTTCAAGTCTTTTAATCTTTTTTTTCAGTAAAACGTATTATCTTTTCAATTATTGTGCCCATTATTACTACAAATATAATAGTCAGGGCCAGCCTGAGCAATGTAAATTCTATCCCCATAAATCGAATTTCCACCAGTTCCTGCGGTAGTTTTATGCATGCCCATGCTGAAATAAATATAATGATGTTTGATATTTTTGCTCCTTTTTTAAGTAAAGCGACAGCCATCGGGAACGCTATATATAATGGCCCCATGGGAAGCATTCCCAGTACTATGGAAAGAAATATGCCTTTTATCCCTGATGTTTTACCTATATATTTTATGACTATTTCTTTTGGTATCCATACAGAAAAAAGCCCGATTATTATCATAATCGCCGGGAGAATCAAGATAATCTCAAGGGAATAATTTTTTGACACACTTAATACAGATCCTGACTTATCCGAAAAAATTAAAAGAGTAATTGCTGCAGCAGCCATAACAACACACATAATTATATAATCTCTTATAAGAAATCTTTTCTGTTTTATCTTTTCGTTTGATTTATTATCTTTTACAGGCTTCACAGTATCGTCTCCATAATAAGCGCAATTACTATTGCAAACACAAAGCTGAATACATTTCTAAGTATTGTAATTTTTTTTCCCAATTCCCTTAATTCAAGTGGAAGGGTTACAACTCCAACCATGGTAAGTGTAGTAATAAAAGCAGCAACCGACATTACCGATGCCCCGCCTTTTAAAAATGAAGATGCAAGCGGAAATGATATCAGTGCCGGTATAAATAAAATAGATCCTAAAATCGCTGTAACCAATACTCCTAAAAACCCAGCTTGCTCCCCAACAACTCTGGAAATTGTATCAGGAGGTAAAAACCCCAGTAAAAATCCAATAAATATTATTATTATAATTATACCTGGAAGTGTCCTAATAAAAGCTTTAAGTGCAATTTTTAAAGACTTTTTAGTTTTACTTTTATTTCTTACCACTGAGTAGATAAGCCAGGCCACAGCTATCAGATTTATAATTATTGCTGTTAGATAACTTTTTATAAAATTTAGCATTTTACAACCTCGTTATTCACATTCTAATTACTCTAATGGTAATCGTGTTAACTATAATGTATGTTTATAACATATATATGTAATAGATACAATAGTGTATTATTTTATTTTTCTTAAATAAAAGAATTGAGGATAACTGGAGATTTGCCTGATTTTAAGATCTTTTCAATAGGACCCAACTGCGTCAATTAAATTTTACTCTTGGGGTTAAATGTTTTGAAGGGCTAATCTTATTGCTCCCTCAACTGGTTTTTTGGTTAGAGGCTTAAAATTAATTTTAGGAAATTTATTTTTTAGTTCCTTCACTAAAATATCTTTAAAATACTTCCTGCAATTAAAAACGCTTCCAACAAGAACAAAATCAAATTCTTTATCTGCAAGGTTAAGTTTGTTTACCACAGTAGCTGCTGAAAGCACTGCTTCTTCAGCCTCTTCTTTTAGTATGTCTATGCTTACCCTATCGCCCATTTCTGCAGTCCTGCACACAGTCTTAGCTACTGTAGCAACCTTTTCTTTTGAAAAAGAACTGCTGTAGGCCCATTTTATTAACTCTTGCATATCCTTGACATTTAAATCTTCTACTATCGTTTTAGACAAAAGAGTCGTGCCGCCTCTGCCATCATATGCTCTCATAAAAGCCCTTAGAGCTTTTATGCTAATTTCATACCCGCTTCCTTCATCTCCAAGTATCCAGTCCCAGCCATTTGCCTTTGCCTCCCCGCCTTCCTCATTTATGCCAAAACAATTAGAGCCGGACCCGCAAATAATCATTATGCCATTTTTACTGCTGCTCCCGGCAGCAAGCCCTATCCTTGTGTCATTACATATAATAGTGCTTGTTGGATTTAAGTATTCTTTTATTTTGTTGTTAAATATTATCTTGCGATATATGTTTGCATCTTCGCAAGAATCATTTCCTGCCAGTCCAAAACAGGAGCTTTTAAAAAAAATCTTTTCTGATGTTTTAAGTTTTTCTATTGCACCAAGTACTGCTTCATTAATATTTCTCTTTGCATTCTCTATCCCAACACTTTTATAATTGCCTGCCCTGTATTCATTTTCAGCAAGCACCTTTCCGTTACAATCTGCTATCTGGACAGTTGTCTTTGTCCCGCCAACATCTGAACCTAAAATATAGTCCAACTATCTCTCCTTTTGTGTATAATTTATATGATTCAATAAACTCATATTTTACACCAATTTATATTTTTAGTCTTTATTTATAAATTGCTAAAATATTTTCAATTGGTGTATCTGGCGTTATATAATGTGAAGGACCAAGAATTATCCCACTGTCATCATCAAACAATTCTTTTATTCTGCTTGCTTCTTTTTGAACTTCATCAGGAGTTACAAATGGTAAAAACTTTTGAACGTCAATTCCGCCATGGAAGCATATGTCTTTTCCAAACAGTCTCTTTAAATTACTGATTTCCATATTTTTAGCAGATACCTGGACTGGGTCCAATATATCCACACCCATCTCTATTAAATCTGGGATTATATCTGTACAATTGCCACAGATATGAAAACAAACAAATAAGTTGTATCTTTTCGCTACTTCAATTATTTTCCTGTCCCAGGGTTTATAAAATTTCCGCCATATATCTGGTGGCAACATCAGACCATCCTGCATAGCAAAATCATCCCAAATCCCATATAAATCTATTTGCTTACCAATACTTTCCAAATTTTTTATACAAAACTCAAGCATAAACTCACCAATGTTATTAATCAATGTTTCAGCATATTTTTTATTTGAAACCAGATCCATCAGCATTTTATCCATCCCTCTTAAATAGATAGATGTC
>JAUVXY010000140.1 GCA_030603375.1 Actinomycetes bacterium
CCAGCATTAGCCTGACCTCAGTAATATCAGAAATATTGAGAAGCCCTTGAACCAACATATCAGAAAGAAAATCAGAAAAACAGGCTGAATTAATTTCTTTTATAAAGGCTCCTCCTTCGGCTCCTCTTTTTATCTCCACAAGCCCAAGAGTTTCAAGCGTCCTTATAGCATCTCTTATAGTAATTCTGCTTGTATTAAAACTGAGCGCAAGTTCTCTTTCACCGGGCAGTTTATTGCCAGCACTCAACTCACCAGAAAATATCTTTTCTTTTATTTTGGAAACTATTATCTCTGGAATTTTAGCTCTTGAAATTGATTTAAATTTAACTTCATGTTTTCTGTCGTTCACTTACTTTTCCCTTCCACACTGCTCTTTATGCCACCTGTAATTGAGCATATCATTGGCTATATGTAATACCATTATTCTGAACCAAACCATCTGCCGTGTCAACTAATTTTTTTAAGCTTTACTTCCCATGGCAAACAGGGCACCTGTAATCTTTGTCTTTTTTTATGTCTATGATTTCCAGTCCAAGATCCCATAAATCAATGCTTATTAGCCCTTTTACTAAAGAATCCATATTGCCGGTTAGTATTTTTAAAGCCTCTGTGGTTTGGATAGATGCTACAACATTAACGGCAGAATTTATTACGCCAACATTTTCCGACGAAGCAGAAAGCTCCGGAGGTGGAACTTCTCTAAAAATACACTTAAGGCAAATTCCTTTTTGTGGAACTATATCATAAACCATGCCGCAGCTTGCCGCCACCGCCCCATATATCCACGGAATCCTATTTTTAACACAAACCTCATTTATTAAAAAACGCGTGGAAAAATTATCAGTTCCATCCATCACCAAATCTACATCACATATGAATTTCTCTATATTTTCGCGGTCAATATTTTCAAAAACTGTTTCTATTTTTACTTCTGAATTTATGCAATTCAGCCTTTCTCTGGCAGCTATAACTTTCGGAAATTTCTTGCCAACATCACTTTCATCAAAAAGCACCTGCCTTTGAAGATTGCTAATTTCCAATCTGTCTTTATCTATTATCCGCATAAAACCAACCCCTGCCCTGACCAAATTATTAGCTATGACAGAACCAAGTCCGCCGCAGCCAACAACAGCTACCCTGCTCTTGCTTAATTTTTTCTGGCCTTTTCTGCCGATAGGATAAAACAGCATCTGTTTGCAGTATCTTCCTTTAAATTTTGTGGAATTCAAATCCAAATTCACTATCCTCCAGCCACTGCGAGAAACAGCGTAATTTTTTGTCCATCCCTTACCATAGTATCTATGCCCTGTAAGTTACGTATATTCTGCCCGTCTACAAGCAAGTCTATATATACCTTTATATTCCCTTTGTCATCAAAAATTTTTTTCGTAAATTCAGGATGCTTGCTTCCAATTTCTTTTAATATTTCAAAGACAGTACCAGGTTTGCATTCAATAAAATTTTTTCTATCAACAAATCTCTTAAAAGCTACAGGAATTCTTACTTCTACAGCCATTATTTTTTCTCTCCTGCCAATGTAAAGATATAATAGTTTCTGTATCGCCAATAAATTTTATATACATATTTAAGTTATAATTAAAAACACATATTAAAACAGACCTACCTGTACTCCATATACATATCTTCCATACCAATATCTTCTGCAACTTTTCTGCATGCTATGCTGCCCCTGCATATATTTAGTCCACTAAGTATCTCTTTGTCCTTTTTAAATACATCTACTCCATAATCTGCAATTTTTTTAATATATGGCAGTGTCAGGTTTGTCAAAGCAAGAGTTGATGTCTTTGAGAAAATGCCTGGCGTATTAGCCACGCAGTAGTGGACAACTCCTTCTTTTATATATACCGGGTCTCTATGTGTTGTAGCTCTGGCAGTTTCAATGCTGCTTCCCTGGTCAATATCTACAGCAACTGTAACTGAGCCCTGCTTCATCATCTTTACCATATCCCTTGTAACAAGTACCGGAGTTCTTGCTCCCCTAACGTATACAGCGCTAATTAGTATGTCAGCTTTTTTTATCTCTTCTGTAATATTGTAAGATGACATGATAAGCGTGGAAACATTAGGCCCAAAGTAGCCCTCCATTTCAATTTCTCTTAACTCGTCTATAAACGGCGACATAATTGTTACTTTTGCTCCAAGGCCTGATGCCATCTTTGCCGCACTTTTTGCTACAACTCCTGCACCAAGTATCAGTACATACCCTGGAAGAACTCCATTTCCGCCAAAATTTATTCCCAGATAGTAAGTGCCGACAATTGCAGCAACTCTCCCTGCAACCTCACTCATAGGAGCAAGAAGTGGAAAATGGCCATCCTTTTCTATTGTCTCATATGCTATGCATATAGAGCCTGATTTGAGCAGAGTTTCAACTAACTTTTTGTTTGACGAAAGGTGAAGATATGTAAAAATTATCTGATCTTTTCTAATAAGTGAATACTCGGGCTGGATTGGTTCTTTTACCTTTACTATCATATCGGATGACTTGTAAACTTCTTCAATCGTACTGCATATTTTAGCTCCTGCATCCCTGTATTCTTTGTCACTATGTCCGCTTCCTTCTCCTGCTCCCTTTTGCACCAAAACTTTATGGCCGCATCTTATGAGCTCGCATGCACCGCCCGGGGTAATTGACACTCTGTACTCACTTTCTTTTATCTCTTTTGGGGTTCCTATTATCATGTTGAATCCTTTTTTTATAAATTATAAAAAACTGATTTCAGGTGTTTTGTAATAGCATTACAATGGTATTATGTTATACATTTAAATTTATACCATAAGCCAAGTCATCTGTCAATTTTTTTGGCCTTTTTTTGAGGGTAATTTGTAAAATTTAAAAATTATTGTATACTTTTAAAAAAATTAAATATTGTCTCCGACTCAGATTTCCTAAGGCAATAATTTACTATGGAGATTTGAGCG
>JAUVXY010000136.1 GCA_030603375.1 Actinomycetes bacterium
AGGATCCCGCGCTTTATACTATAATAAAAAAGAAAGACAAAATCCTTAGAAGTGGAGGCAATACTATGGATATTAAATATTTTCTATATGCAAGAAAAAGCTCCGAAGATGAGGAAAGGCAGGTGAAGTCTATCGAGGCCCAGGTCTTTGAAACTAATGAATACGCTAAAAGTAAAGGGCTTTACATTATAGAAAAATTTATCGAAAGCAGAAGCGCCAAGAAACCGGGAAGAGTTGTATTTTGCAACATGATAGAAAAAATACATAAAAGCAAAGATCCTGTAGGACTTCTATCCTGGCATCCGGATAGGCTTGCAAGAAACTCAGTAGACGGAGGACAGATTATATATCTTATAGATATAGGCAAGGTCATATCACTTAAGTTTCCAACATTCTGGTTTGAACCCACTCCCCAGGGTCTATTTATGCTTCAGGTTGCCTTCGGACAGAGTAAATACTACTCAGATAACTTAAGCCAGAATGTCAGACGCGGGATCCGCCAAAAACTAAGGCGCGGTGAATATCCGGGGTGTGCTCCCATAGGATACATAAATAATTTAAAGACCAAGAATATAGAACCGGACGATATAAAGTCAAAAAAAATAAAAAAAGCATTTGAAGAATACTCACACGGAATACACACAATATAGAGATAAAGGAAGCGCCTTAGTTTTTGGGGCGTGGTGAGTAGAAATGGGACTATGCTATCCAAGTCATCTGTAAAAAAGATACTTACCAACCTTGTATATACGGCAATAATAGCCCGCAGCGGTGAGCTTTATAATGGAAGCTTTACTCCAATTGTCTCTAAAACGACTTTTGAAGCTGTCCAGGAAGTACTAGATGAAAGGTCAAGACCCAGAAAAAGCAAAGCATCTCACAACTTTCCATTTACGGGACTCCTCAGGTGCGGGGAATGCGGCGCGTCTATTACCGCTCAATTTGCTAAGGGTAATGGCGGCACCTACAGGTACTATAGATGTACAAAAAAGCTGGGCAGATGTTACCAGCCTTACTTAAGAGAAGATTTACTAACAGATGAGTTAAGAAATAAGCTTCAAAAAGTCGCTTTATGCGAAGACTTAAAAGAAAAAATGCTGGACCAGATCAGTATTTGGGAGAAAAAAGATAATAGGTCTTCGCATGCTTTTTCCCAAAACCTCTCAAATAAAATCACCGAGACTGAAGAAAAGCTGGATAAACTCATTAATGCTTTCCTTGATGACTTTATTGACAAAGATACATATATCAATAAAAAGAACCAGCTTGTTAAAACCAAAGCAGATCTGATTCAAAAAAAGAAAGGTCTTGGGAAAAAGACAGCCAATTGGAACGAACCGCTGCGGGAATGGATAAATTATGCTCACCACGCAGAAGAGCTTGCTTCTTCAAAAGATTTAAACGCCATTAAATCTTTTGTGGAAAAAATTGGAACGAACCGCCGTCTCCTGGATAAGAAAGTGCTGTTGCAATGGGAAAAACCCTGGGAACTTATGGCGGAAAGAGATGAAAGTAGCAAGTGGCTGGGGAGGGAGGGTTCGAACCGCTAATATTGTTTTGATTTATTAATTGAGATATTTATTTATAAAGATATTAGATGGTGCCCGAGGCCAGAATCGAACTGGCACGAGGAAAATCCTCAACGGATTTTAAGTCCGTTGCGTCTACCAATTCCGCCACTCGGGCTGAGATCAAATATATACTTTATCAAAAACAAGCAGTGCTGTCTAAGTATTTATCAAATAATTAAACATTGTCTGTCAGGCACCAATTTTGTTGTGATGAAAATCTTATCAAAAATCAACCAGGCTGTAAATAATACCATTCAATATATCATTCTCGCTTACTACTATAATATTTTCTTCCAGCAACTCCATTATTTCCAGTACTACTGCAGTTCCTCCTATTATGACATCTGCTCTTTCCGGTTCAAGACCTATAACTTTTTTCCTTTCCTGCAAGCTTAGACTACACAGATTTTTATAAATCTGCTTTATTTTACTAAGACTTAATATATGATGATGTATTTTTTCCCTGCTGTACTCTCTTAAATTTAAATCAATAGCAGCCAGCGTAGTAATAGTCCCAGCCAATCCAATTATAAATGAAAAACCATTTTTTTTGATTTTTTCTATAGTATTTTTTAATTCTTTCCTTATAAAGACTCGCATATTATTTAAATCCTCTATTGGCGGCGGATTAGAATTTATAAATTTTTCTGTTAGTCTGACACATCCCATATCTATGCTTTCTGTTAAGATTATAGAGCAGTTATGGCTTCCTAATATAAATTCACTGCTCCCTCCCCCTATATCAACTACTAATACATTTTCACAACGGCTTCTGTCCTTGTAACTAACTTTGCTTCTACTGCAATTACCATCTCTAAATCTCTCCACCCCCCGTAATATTGACTCTATATCAATATCTCTAACTGCCCCGGTAAAACTAAAATATGCTTCCCTGTCACCTGAAACTATTTCTACCTGCATACCTAATTTTTCATATATATAAGATAAAAACCAATCACTGTTTGATGCCTGCCTGAGAGCGCTTGTACCTATAGCTCTATATTTGCTGACTTTTTCTTTCTCCATTAACTGCTTGTATCCGGATAAAACTTCTAATGTTTTTTCAGCAGAATATCCTGAAATTTTTCCGTCCCTATCCAAATTCCCTCCAATTCTGGTAACTACCATCTTTCTTGCAAGAGATATGAATTTTCCATTTTTATATTCTGCTATTAGCAGTCGAGTGGAGTTAGTTCCTATATCAATTGAAGCTAATTTCATCGGCATTTCTTACATGTGCTATTTTAGAGTTTTTTAAATATTGTCAGTATGTTTTACAGATACAACTGCCTTACTGATTATTTATTTCTTTGTTGTAAAAATTTTTTATATTTTTCCACAGATCAGCATCTGAATATGCGCCGCCGCTTAACTCTGTTTTAGTTTTAGATTGCCCCTGGCCGGCATCTTCGTCTTTCTCTATTGTCACATAAAAGTTTATTTCGTCCTCATCGCCTGTCATATTAAACTGCTTCCTTGCTTCAAGCTCCACCGTATCTTCCTGATATAAACTTTTCTCCAGTGCCAGCAGCTTAATATTATTATTTCTTAGCCAGCTTAATTTTTCTTCAAGCTCTACAATTTTTTCCCTCTTTTCAATTACCTCTACAATTTGATTTATGGAGAAAAAAATAGTTAGTACAACAAACACTAAAAATATGCCAATAAAAATATTTATCTTAGACTTTCTGGAAAGTCCGCCTTCAGCCTTAATATTTTTACCCATTTTTTACCTGCCTTGCTTTAGATTTACTATCAACTTGCTGCTTTTTTTGCTGTATTGTTAAAATTTAAGTAATTTCTTCCATATGCGAAATTTTGTATATAAGTATATCATATTTTGCAATAATCCCAATATTGACTAACACGTCAGCCAGCAACAAAAAAACAATTGTCTT
>JAUVXY010000128.1 GCA_030603375.1 Actinomycetes bacterium
GGAAAATCAATTTTTTTTATCATATCATAACCTACCTGCGAGTGAGTTTTTATCATATCATATTCAATATCGGATATTTTTCCCGGCCTGGCTAAAATAGAAGCTGGTATATTTATCTTTCCTATATCATGGATTAAAGCTGCAATACCTATAGCTTTTATATTATCCTTATCTAAACCCAGCTCCTCTGATATGGCAGTAACAAGCATTGCCACTCTTTTTTGATGACCGGAAGTATATGGATCTCTAAGCTCCACTATTGACGCTAATGTATTTATACTATCATCTAATGTTTTTTTAAGCCTTTTATAGCTAATTTTTACTTCATCTTCTGCTTTTTTTCTATCAGTTATATCAAGCAGCGATGCAATACTTTTTTTTGTTCCCGGAATCATTGATATTGTTAAAAAGATGTCTTTAATATTACCAAGCCTGTCAACACCTCTGAACTCATAGTTTCTTGGCGCTCTTCCTAATTTAGTTCTTCTTAGGAGATGATATTTTTTCATTCTCTCCAGATCTTCCTTTGCGACCAATTCGGTCCAGCTTTTTTTATTCTCTACATCACCCCTGGAATAACCGCTAAGTTTTTCAAAAATAGAATTTGCCAGAGATATTGTTGTGTCTTCTTCAATAATTATTGCCGCAGTTCCAGTATTTTCAAAAGTGGTATGGTATTTTTTCTCAGATTTTTTTATTTTATCCATCAGTATTTTACGTTCCGTAATGTCTCTTACAACTCCTTCATAGTAAGCAGGCTTTCCATTTTTATAAATTACTATTGAACTTATTCCTGCTATTATTGTAGAGCCGTCTTTTTTCTTAAGTTGAGCTTCAAATATCCTGTTTCTTTGGTATGGTTGAGGCCTTTTATCTTTATGAACATACAGGGCTGTAGGAATATCTATTGCAAGAAGTTCTTTTTTACTGCTATAACCCAGCATTTTTACAAGTGAAGGATTAGCGTCAATATATTTTCCATCTACAGTTGTACGGTATATGCCATCAAGGGAATTATTAAATAATGACCTGTAATGTTCCTCACTTTCTTTAAGTTTTTCTTCTGATTTCTTACGTTCAGTTATATCTGAGAATACTGTAGCAAATTTTCCTTTTCCAGGTGAAAATACAGAAATACTAAAGTATTTTTCCATTGACGGAAAGTAAGTTTCAAAATATGTTGATCTCCCCGATTCAGCCACTTTTTTATAGATATCCAGATAAGGCGATTTATCTGTTTTGTAAGCTTCAGTTGCTGTCACTCCAACTACATCTTTTTTCTTCAAACCAAGAATTGACTCATAGGATTTATTTGTATCAATAATTTTGTAATTTATAGCTTCACCTGAATCATTATAAATAATCTCATGAAGTGCTGCACCTTCACGCATCCCCATATATAATGATGTAAATTTTTGCTCATTTTCTTTTAATATTTTTTCCTTTTCTAAATTATAAAGAGCAAAAGATAAATCTCTGGCAATTTCGGAAAATAATCTTTTTTCTTCCTTATCTTCTGCATATTCTACAGGAACATAGGCTGTAATCATTCCATATATTTTTCCGCCATATGCAAGCCTTTTTGTTGCTGCACTGCTATTTTCGTATTTACCATATAAAGGACAACCAAGGCAATTTTTAATATCTTTTCGTATTATAATAGCGGAACTGGATATTGCTTTTTTCCAGCAGTAAGTAGGTTTACCACTCTTTATCCTTTCAACCATTAATATGAAATCTTTACCTATACCCTCTTCTGCAGCATGTATTATTTTTCCTTCTTCATCTATAAGAATAATCCAGGCATATTCATATCCCGGAGTTTCAATAAGAATTTTACATGTTTTTTCAATAAGTTTTTTAATATTCCTTTCCCTGGTTATTAATTGATTTACATTTCTTACCGTCGTTAAAATATTGTATAGATACCTGGATCTATCTTCTAATTGCCTGCGCCTGGTTATATTCTCTCCCGAACTTAATGTAGCAATAATTTTACCGCTCTTGTCTTTTATATACGTATTATTCCAGGCTATTAGCTTTTCTAAACCATTTTTTGTCAAAATAGGATTTTCATAAGAATCAAATGGTTCCATGTCCCCTGAAAAAATTTTTCTTGCTGCAGATTTTACTTCGTTTCTTATCCGTTCCGGTAAAAAATTATCAAACCAATTTTTCCCGATTATTTCTTTTTTTGAATATCCCAATACTTTACAACCCTCTTTATTGATCAACTTAACATTACCCTTAATGTCAAGGGACACTAATATAACCTTCGCAATATCAAAATATTTTTGGGTTCTTTTTCCTATTTCAGTAAGATTATTTTTTATCTGTTTCATAATATTCTATTCAATCCCTTAATTAAATTCTTTCAAATCACAAACATAAAAATAACTAAGTTTGTAAATTTCCTTAAAAAAAATCTATAAACTATTCTATAATTATACATTATTTTTACATTAAACATATATTACATTTATTTTGCCAGAGATTAATCATCTTCCGCAAATTTTATGCCAATTTTATACAAGATATCGCCTAAACTCATGATTCTAATAAAAATCCGCTATTTTGTTGAAAGCGAATTTGCTTTTTTAAAAATAAGTGATTTTATGCCTTATTTTGTGGGATTTTTTAAATAAAAATATTAAGTTGCAGAATTGCTGTTTCCCGCTTACAAATTGAGATTATTATAAGGAAAAATAGTATAATGTTTTCACAATATACAAAAATATTTAAAGTTGTAAAATATAAATATTAAAGATAGGTTTACAGAGTAATGAGTAAAATAATAAAAGCAATTATATCTTTTGTACTTTTTACTATTATTTTTTGTATTGGCTGCACAAAAGAAGTTTCTGTAGAAACAAAACAAAATCAGCCAGAATCAGAAATTTATGAAGCATCAATAGGCAGTATTGCTAAAACAGAGCTGCTGCAATTAATCCCGTGGGGAGATAATGCCATATCTATAAATATACCTCTTGGCTGGAATATTTACAGCGGAGGTGAGTGCTCTACCAAATCAGTACTGTCAAGGGATCCTTACACAGAATTAAAGCAGCTTTTTTATTTTTCAGAAGCAGGCCCTGTTTACACCAGCCAGCAACTAAAGGAAAACGATAAAAATTATATGGATATGGGAGGCTATGATATTTTATGGTTTGAAAGTCCTGTAGTAAATCCATTAACTGCTGAAAATTATTTAAAGAATTTTGGAACATTTGCTCGCACTCCTTTGTTCCAGCAGGCATTTCCAGAAGTTCCGATTATAGATGAAGTTAAAATAATAGATAAACAACCAATTTCTAATAAACCACCCTATGTAAGTGACGCAAAACTAATAAGGGCAGAGTTTAGGCAAAACAATAAATTAGGGGAAGGATATTTTTATATAGTAACTGCAGATGTTTTTGGTTTGGGTTATGGAATGATGTTTACCGGTATTACTGCTCCCAAAGGTCTGCTTGATTTAATTGTTCCTTCACTGCTGCAGAGTCTTAAGTCTTTTACAGTAAGTCCTGAATATGTTGATGCCTGCATAAAGGCTCAGAATAATGCAGCTGCCGGAGCACTGGAAGCAGGCAGGATATTGGACCGGAGCTCTGACTCTATAATGGAGGTATGGGAAAACAATCTTGAATCAGAACAGAGAATGTCTGAAAAGCAAAGTGACGCTATGCTGGGGTACAGCAGATTGTATAACCCACAAACAGATGAAGTCTATGAGATTACTCCGGAGTTTTATGAATATTATCAAAATCACAGCAACGAA
>JAUVXY010000061.1 GCA_030603375.1 Actinomycetes bacterium
AGAAGAAGGACAAGGCCCATGAGCTGCTTTGAGAATGATAAAAGCTGCTCAAGGATTGTCTATGGGGTGATGTCCCATTTAAATAAAGTTTGGAAGAATAAGCCTGTAAAAGAATTTACACAAAAAGCTTGACGCTATCAAAATGGCAAAAAAATAGAGCCGGAAAATATCAAATGGCTTAGAAAAAAACTCAGGAGCTGATTTATACCGCTCCTGAGTTTAATTTTACGTTAGATAACTAACTTTTTACTGCATTTTAATAAGCACCGTCTGCTGTCATCTGACCGTTTGCGAAAACTATATTGTCGGTTCCGGTAGCAACTCCGTCTGCACCCCAACTTGTTAAAGTATAGGTACTATAGGGATCATCGCATGCATAAACATAAGCATTATCCCATTTGTCAGTAGTCGGCACAGGACTCATATAATCTGTTATTGTAGTATAGTCATCTGGATATTCTTCATTATCTGTCATGTAAAGCTCCAGCGCTGTTGCTATATTTTTCATTTCGCTTTCTGTTGCAGCTTCCCTTGCCCTGTTTCGCAGGGTCATATAGCTTGGGATTGCGATCCCGGTAAGCACAGCAAGTATGATAATTACTATCATCAGTTCCACCAAGGTAAAACCCTTTTCTTTTTTGTAAAAATGCCTGCATAACCTTTTCATAATTTTTCTCCTCCTTGCTATAAAATAATTTCCAATTTATTTATTGCAGCCAACACTATAGTATTATACCCAAATTAAAAAATATTAGACATATATTTAGAAAATAATTTATAAATTATAAATTATTTATACGCAACAACCTTGTATTAATTTATTAAACTTTATATTGATGAAATTTTGTTAGGTTTTATTGATAATTAAAACAATTATTTTGTTTTATTAGTCATATGCTCTTTTAGTTCACTTATTGCACTATTTAGGTGTCTTGAGACAGACTTCTGGGAAATTCCTATTTTTTCCCCTATTTCTGTTTGGCTATAGCCCAAAAAATAATTAGAGATCAATATTTTTTTATTCAATCCTGTAAGCTTATCTATAGCATCCCAGAGCAGTATCCTGTCCTCAAGAACAAGTTCAAAACTGCGATAATCCCTTGATTTAATCAAATTTCTATTATATGTGCCGTTGTTATCGGCACTATTTTTTTGGTTTTTATCTCCATCAAAAGAAAGTTTATAAAAAGCTGCTTCTCTTACCTTTAAAATCTCGTCAATCCCGTCCAGCGATATGTTAGCTCCCAGTGAAATTTCTTCTTTAGTCGGATACCTGTTGTTTTTTTCTTCAAATTTTACTATAAAATCATTAATCAATTTATTGAGTTTCCAGATCCATCTTGGATATTTTATTAATCCGCAATCCCTTAAATGATGCAGGATTTCTCCTTTTATGCAATAAAAAGCAAAAGTTGAAAATTTATTTTCTTTTCCTGTATTAAACCTGTTTATGGCAACAAGCAGGCCTGTAAAAGCTAACTGCAGCAAGTCTTCGTACTCTATTGTGCCATTTTTAAATTCTTTAGCTGCACTGTATGCAAGCTTTTCAAATCTTTCAACAATTACATTTAAGACATCAGAATTATTTGTTTCCCTGTATATCTTAATCAATTCTTCGGAAGAATACTTACCCATCTCTATAATTTTTATGTTGCTGACCGGAAAAGCTTCTTTTTTTATTTTAGCCATAAATTATAATTTTAATTATAAAAACTTAATTATTATAAAATAATAGAGGTGTCGCCGGGTCTTGTTTTGTCTTTCTTTACATAGCCTTATATACATTGAACATCGGAAGATACATGGAAATAACAATAAAACCTACAATTACCCCTACTAACAATAAGAGCATTGGCTCTATTATTGTAATAATAATATCAATGGAATTTGATACTTCGTCATCATAAAAATCAGCTATTTTATTCAGCATATTGTCAAGCGAACCGGATCTTTCTCCTACGGATACCATTTGTATCATCATTGGCGGAAATATATCAAATCTGGCCATAGGTATGGCAATATTTTCTCCCTCCCTGATGCCAATTCTAATTTTTTCAATTGCATTATCAATAATTATGTTATCAGATATCCCCTTTGTAATATCCAGGGCTTTGAGTATTGGAACCCCGGCAGATGTTAGTGTCCCTAAATTCCTGCTAAATCTGGAAAGCGATATTTTTTTTAAAATATCACCTATTTTGGGAAGACTTATACGCAAATTATCATAGCGGTATCTTCCTTTTGGAGTTTTTATAACTTTTCTATATAAATTTCTTCCGCCAACTACCAGAACAATAAGTATTAAATAAAAATACCATTTTTTAAAAAGGTCGCCGATAAATATTAAAATTTTAGTCATTGAAGGAAGTTCTGCACCCAATTCAGCATATATGCCCTTAAAAGTTGGCACAATAAATATTATTATTGCTATAACAATAACAAAAGCAAATACAAGTACAAATTTGGGATAAGCTGATTTGTTTCTAATTTTCATCTTCATTTCATTTTCTTTTTCCAAAAATGTTGCCAGACTGTCCAAAGTTTTGTCAAGCGTCCCCCCCATTTCTCCAGCACTAACCATGCTTATATATAATCTTGAGAAGACATCTTCATGTTTTGCAAGCGATTCGGACAGTGAAAGTCCTGATTCTATATTTTTTCTAACATCCAAAATAATTTCTAAAAATCTTTTGTTTGGTTCTTGCTCACCCAGAACTGTAAGGGATTCTATCAGTGACAGTCCGGAAAGAATTAAGGTAGAAAATTGGCGGGTAAAAATTGCGATGTCTTTGTTTTTTATTTTACTAAAAAAATTAAGGTTAATGCTTAAGTTCTTTTTCCCAGCCTTGCTTGATTTAGTTAATTCGATAACTAAAAACCCCATGTTTTTAAGCTTGGACAAAACAGCATCTTCGCTCTCAGCTTCCAGGGAGCCACTTTCTATGACCCCTTGATTGTTTCTAACTCTATAATTATATAGTGCCATAACTTATTAATTCATAAAATATTATTAGTCAAAAAACTAAAAACTATCGCCCATAACTCTCTTTATTTCTTCCCTGTTATGTGCCTTTTCATAGGCAGTTTCTTTTGTAATCTTACCCAGCTGATATAACTTTGCCAGTGACATATCCATTGTAATCATCCCTCTTTTCCCGCCTGATTGGATAGCAGAGTAAATCTGATGTGTTTTCATTTCCCTGATCATATTTTTAATAGCAGAATTTACAAACATAAGCTCTGTAGCCACAACTCTTTCTGAATCATCACTGGTTGGAAGAAGCTGCTGTACTAAAACTGCCTTCAGCGTACCTGCCAGCTGCATTCTAATTTGTTTCTGGCTATGAGTTGGAAAAACATCTACAATCCTATCTATTGTTTGTGCTGCATCCTGTGTGTGCAGTGTTGAAAATACCAGATGCCCTGTTTCAGCTGCAGTTAACGTACCTGATATGGTTTCTAAATCTCTCATCTCGCCAACCATAATTACATCAGGATCTTCTCTTAAAATATACTTAAGCGCAGCAGCAAATGATCTGGTGTCTGATCCTAATTCTCTCTGATTGACAATACTCTTTTTATGAGTAAACAAATATTCTATAGGATCTTCAATAGTTATTATATTTTCTGTCCTATTTGTATTTATCAGCTCTATAATTGAAGCCAATGTTGTTGATTTTCCACTCCCTGTGGGACCTGTCACAAGTACAAGTCCTCTTGGGTATGTAGTAAATTCTTCAACTTGTTCTGGCAGATTTAATTCTTTGATTGTTTTTATATCACTTGTAATTATCCTAAATGCAGCTGTTATAGCTCCTCTCTGGTGATAATAATTACACCTGAACCTGCCTTTCCCCGGAACTGAATAAGAAAAATCAAGTTCCAGCTCCTTTTCAAAATTTTTAATTTTTTCATCATCTAATATCTTATAAAGAAATTCTTTTACGCTTGAAAGTGTAAACTTTTCATAATTATCCATCCTTATAAGTTTTCCATTTATCCTGAGTATGGGTGGCAGAAAACATGTTATATGGACATCTGAAGCTCCTTTATTTATGCCCTCAAGTAAAATTTCGTTTATATCCATTTTTAAAACCCCGTTTTTTATGTGTACCAATATTCAGGTACATTTTTTAAATTATATATTATCCAGAGGGATTTTTCTAATACAGGCAGTATCCGGCATTATATTGAACCATATGGTGAAAGAAAATATAGCCTGATTTACCAGCATATCAATTCCCCTTATTATAACTGCGCCATCTTTTATACCTTTTTTTATAAACTTTGTTTCTACTGGATTATAAACCATATCAAAAATAAATTTGCCTCCAAGATTCCAATCATCAGGCACCGGCATCATTTTCTTACATGTTTTTACATCCATGCCTATAGGTGTGCAGTTAACTATCAAATCAATTTTATCATACTCATCTTTTAAATTGCCCAGGTCATATACAGTTTCTATTCTTTTGCCGGAAATGTTTTTAAAAATATTTATTATTTCCTGGATTTTTTTTGTAGTTCTGTTGTATAAATATAACTTTTTTACAGGATTTTTTAAAATACCATAAACTGCGCTTTTAGCTGCTCAGCCTGCGCCAATTACAATACATACTTTATTCTTCCAATCAAAATTCTTATCTTTCAGTGATTTTAAAAATCCATCAACATCAGTATTGTAACCAATGGATAAATGGCTCTTCTCTAAAAATTTAACTGTATTTACAGATTTAGTAAGATAAGCGCTTTTGTCTAATTTCCTGACCATTTTGTATACATCTTCCTTGTAGGGCATTGTTACGTTTAGCCCTTTAAAGCCAAGTTTTTCCGCACCATAGAAGGCTTCCTTTAGATTACTTTCAGGAAATTCAAATACAAGATATGCAGCATTTATATTGTAATTTTCAATGAAATAGTTCTGGATTTTTGGAGAAAGGCTATGCCTTGAAGGATTTCCTATTAGAGCTACTGCTTTTGTGTTAGAGTTTATCATTTTATTATCGTGATGAAATTATTAAAATTTTATTTCAAAAACGCTGTAATTTTGAGGGTTTTTTATCTCTTCAATATCAACATTTCTAACTATTGAGAACGTGGGCCCTTTTTTTATCTCTTTTATAAATAATTCCAAATTTTCCTTTTCCCCCTGGCATACAACTTCTACTTTGTTGTTAAATGTGTTTCTGACGTGTCCGGCAATATTATATTTTTTAGCTCTGGACTCAGCAAAATATCTAAAACTTACTCCCTGGACTCTTCCGGATAATAATATTTTAAATGTTTTCACTTTATCAGGCATTTACCCCTAATTTCCTTTCAGGTGTAACAATTATAATACAGAAATAATCTAAAATCTTTAAAGAATTTAGGTTTTGTGCAAAGTTGATAATATTTTTTCTAAGGAGTCACTATTCTATTTATTCCCTAATTCTAATTCTATGAGCCTCCACTAAAAGTAATTTCTCCTTACAGTGATGCATGTCAGAATGAACAGACAAGTAATTCACCAGCTGTCCCATAATATGTGGAATACTTTCCGGGTGATTTCTCACTTGAAGAGCAATTATACCTTTATATTTTACTGGAGGATAAGTTACTATATCAGAAAAATCCCCATTCAAAGAAATTAGAATAGAATTAAGCATAGTCCAAACAAGCAGCAATTTGTTCTCTTTCTATATCAGGAAACTCCTTTACGATCTCTTTAACTGTACTACCAGCAGCCAAATACCCAAGAATAAGACTAACCGGAATCCTGGTCCCTTTAATTCGGGGTTTACCTTTAAGTATATCAGGTGTACTTACAATATAATCTCTCCAATCTGTCTGCATTTCACTCTCCTAATTTTACAATATGTTGACTCTGTTAATCTAATAAAAGGATACATAAACATATAAATATAGTCAATTAAAATTTAGAAGCAAGCTATAATTGCAGGAATCACTCTAATTGTAAATTGAAAGGTAGCAATTCAAGTGTCTGAATTGCCGGTTGGTATTGATATTATACCTGATGTCTATCGTAAAAATGGAAATTAAATATTATGATACAATAAAAAATAAAAATGATAGAATGAAAATGATAGTATAATGTAAGCTAATGTTTCCAGTTAAAATTTAGTAATTTAGTTAAAAAAGTTTTAAAAAAGAAGTAACTATTAGAAATTGAGCAAGTTTTAGATGTCGGCTCAAATCGTCCTATTAAAATAAAATGTTTACTGTTCCACATTGCTTTATATTCAAGCTGTCTTCTAAACTCTGACCACGAAACATCAGCAATAGATTTAGCAAGATGGTGATTTTTCATCATGCCCCGAACATTTAAATCTTCTAAAACAACCCCGTCATATTTGGCTATTATATTATACCACCACGAAAACCCCACCAAGGGCCACAAACTAAAATATTTTCCTAAATGACGAGCTGCGGAGGAGACTTATTTCAGGCTTTAATCTTTTCCGCAAGCCTGTTCTTTGCACCGCTCTTAAGTTTCATTAAGATAAAGCTGTACTCGTCTAAATCAAAAACAGCGTAGTGGGAGCCGCTGTAAAGTATTACCACACACTCTCCCGCCCTCTCTTTTTTTGTAATGGTAGATATTGTTTTATTTGCCAGCTCTTTCATATCGGCTCTTAGAAGATAGAGCTGCATGAGCGGGTAAGCTGCCAGCTTAAATATAATCTGTGTAATTACCAGGGAAAAGTCCGCGAGCTGAATTTATTAAAATCCCAGAAACTTTTCAACTGGCGGTGTCTCTCCTCTATCTTGGTCCTTTTCTTGTAAAGACATGCGTATTATTGCGGATAATGCCGGAAAGTGCAGTTAACAAACACATATATTCCATGGCCTCACTCCTCCCGGAGTTTTTCTAATAGTGCTTCAGTAAATATCCTTGCGATATTGGGGTCAAACTGAGTTCCGGCATTCTTCGTAATTTCAGCCAGCGCAGCTTCTTCTGGCATAGCTTTCCTGTATGGCCTGTCATGGGTCATAACATCATATGCATCAACTATTGCAACAATCCGTGAAAGCAAAGGGACAGCTTCACCGATAAGACCCTGCGGGTAACCGCTGCCGTCCCAGCGTTCGTGATGACAAAGGACATAGTCCGCTATGTGTTTAAGCTCCGGAATCGCCTGCAATATCCTGCAGCCTGCTCCGGGATGTTTTTTTATTTCGGACCATTCCCTGTCAGTCAGTTTACCGGGCTTGGATAAAATATGGCCGTCAGTGCTTATTTTGCCGATATCATGCAGGGTAGATAAAAGTTCGAGTTCGTTAAGCTGTTTATCCGTCAGACCAAGAGCTTTCCCCGGCACTTTTGATAACTTTATCAGCCTTTCTGCATGTTCCTCGGTTTCGTAGCTTTTCTCAAACATAGTCGTTTTTATCGAAGATACTATGGAGCTGTGTGTGCTTTTACGTTCTAAAAGCTTGCGCCTGTACATAAATTCTTCCGCAGTCTTTAATATACTCTTAAATGGCTCGCTTTCAATTGATTTAGTCGCATAGCCCAGAGAGATACTTAAACAATACATTTCCTTACCTGTTTTGTTTTTATGCTCTTTGCACATCTTATTTATTCGATTGAGAATTGTTTGCGTAGCTTCACTGCTTGTTTGAGGCAGCAGTATGCAGAATTCATCGCCGCCGGTCCTTGCCACAATATCTTCTTCCCGGGAGCACCGGCTTAGTATTTTTGCCATCTCGACAAGGAGCTTATCTCCCTCGGCATGCCCGAAAGCGTCATTTGTAAGTTTTAACCCGTTAATATCTCCTGTGATTACGGAAAGAGGCAGCTGCCGCCCTGTATCGAGGCGTTTTCTCTCTTCCTCAAAAAATGTCCGGTTATACAGGCCTGTTAGACCATCGTGATAACTTAAATAAAGAATTTCTTTCTCCCTCTTTTTACGTTTAGTTATATTTCTTACTATACCTTCATAAAATGCAGGTTTTTTATTTTTATAGACTACCCAGGAACTTATTTCTACATAAATTACAGATCCATCTTTTTTCTTTAATTTTGTTTCAAAGGCTCTATCTCTTTTTGTAGGCCCTGGCCTACCGTTTTTAGAAACATATAGCTGTGTTGGAATATCTATGCTCATCAGCTCTTTTTTATTTTCATAACCCAGCATCTTAACAAGAGCAGGGTTTGCATTAATATACTTTCCCTCTATGGTCGACTCATATATTCCGTCAATTGAACTTTTAAACAAAGCTTTGGATTTTTTTTCGCTTGCCCTGAGTTCCTTTTCTGCCTGCTTCTGCCTGGTAATGTCCTTAATTGCCAGAAGAAACACCATGCCTTTCGGGGGGGGGGGGTGACTACATAATAAATAC
>JAUVXY010000083.1 GCA_030603375.1 Actinomycetes bacterium
TATTTGAATTATTGATTTTTACATCAGCTGTGATAGTATTAATTAAAATTTGAAAATTTAATATGTATTTCTGTTAATCAAGGAAGTCCAGTGAAAATCTGGAACGGTCCCGCCACTGTGATTGGGTGTGTGCTCTTCAAAATGCCACTGGCAACAAAGTTTTGCCGGGAAGGCGAGGAGTAAAGTCCCATAAGCCAGGAAACTTGTTAATAGGAATTAGTTTACTGCTCTTCGGTTGAAAGAGGGTAATTTTTTGTTTTCTAAAAAATAAACAATAAAAAAACTCTCTGTAATTTTGAGCAGGGAGTTTTTTTATTTTAAGCTTAACTACGGATGAATTGTTAAGTTTGTTTGTAAATACAGAAAGTATCAAAGATGGGTAAATTAAAAAAGGGCTACGTCCAGGTTTATACAGGGGATGGTAAGGGGAAAACAACTGCTGCTTTCGGTTTGGCATTAAGAGCTGCGGGAAACGATCTTAAGGTATTTATAGCCCAGTTTGTTAAGGGATTAAAGTATTGCGAAATAAGGGCCATAGAGAAACTAAGTGACAGCATTACTGTAAAACAATATGGAAGGGGATGTTTTATTAAAGACAAGCCTGCCAGAGAAGATACAATCGCTGCGGTTGACGGGCTAAAGGAAGTAACAAAAGTCATATCTTCAGGTAAGTATGACCTGGTTATACTTGACGAGATTAGCATAGCTTTATATTTTAAACTCTTAACACTGCAGGACGTACTTGGTTTGATTGAAATTAAACCGGATAATGTGGAGCTGGTACTAACCGGAAGAAGAGCAGAAAAAGAAATAATTGACAGAGCTGATCTTGTAACAGAAATGTGCGAAGTTAAACATTATTTCAACAAAGGGGTTTTAGCCAGAGAGGGAATAGAAAGATAAGATTTTGGCTTAAAGGGAGCAATTGCCGGCTGTTGGATAACTTTGAAGACTGACATGGAAAGGGGGAGCCAATGTAGAAAGTAGAAATTATATATTTCCACTTAAAAAAGTGTGAAACCAGAACTTTTAAAAAAAATTTTAATGGAGGAGGATGTTAATGTACAAAAAACTCAAACTTATTTTAGCAGCAGTATTGATAGTTATAATTGTTGCTGCGACGGGCACATTTTTGGGTTGCAAAAAACCTGAAGAAGTACCTGCTGCAGAGGCTGTACAGGATATAAATGAAACGGAAGAAGATTTGCAGGATACTGAAGATGCTGCCGCAGAAGATATTGAAGAAGAGCCAACGGAAATTTTAACAGTAGAGGTTACAGATGGCCTGGGAACTGAGATATCTCTTGAAAAGCCAGCAGAAAAAGTAATGGTTTTCGCACCAAGCGCCCTTGAAGTTATAGATGCTCTCGGGGCAATGGATAAGGTAGTTGGTGTAGATAACTGGAGCGTTGAAAGCGGGGAACCACTGGCACAGGGTTTTGAAGGTTTCGGAGACTTTCAGGGCTTAAACATAGAAAAAATTGTTGAAGCAAATCCGGATATTATTATAGCTTTAGCAGGCGGGTCCGAAGAGGATTACCAGAGAGTTATGGAATTTGGTGTTAAAGTATATACAGTTGAAGCAGCAAGCTTTGAAAGAATTTATGAAGAAATTGTTAATATGGGTGCTATTATAGGTTTAAAAGACGAAGCCACTGAACTGAAAAATAAATTCCAGCAGCAGGTTGATGAAATTGATTCAAAAGTTAAAAACCTGGGTGAAGATGAAAAACCAAAAGTATTCTATGAGATATTTGATGACCCATTATGGAGCGCTGGCAAAGATACTTTTATAAATGACCTTATTGTAAAAGCAGGGGGAGCAAACATAGTGGCCATAGATGATCTTGCCGGTTATGTTGAATACAGTGTAGAAAAATTAATTGAAAATAATCCTGATATAATGATTGCTGGTGACGGAGGGATGTATGTAGCAAAAACAGAAGATTTTATACTTGCTGATTCCAGATTCTCCAGCATCGATGCTGTTATTAATAAGAAGGTTTATATTCTTCCAGAAAACTCTGTTGTAAGACCCAATCATAATACAATTAAGGGGCTTGAGATGTTTGCAAGGGCAATACATCCTGAGCTTTTCGGTGAATTTGAAATAATAGAATAGTTAATCCATTTTTAGTTCTATTGGATGCTGCAGGACTCATAGCAGGATAATGTATAAGAGTGCATGGGGGGAAATTTAAAATTTCCCCCCATATAATTTTAAGTTTTTGTGCTATATTATTCTTTAAAAGTTTTTTAAAAAATTTTACATGAGGTAAAAATATTGGGTAAAGTAGTTTTTTTAATTGGCGGTGCAAGGAGCGGCAAAAGTGAATACTCAGAAAAGCTGGCTTCTTTGTTATCAGATAGAGTGGCATACATCGCAACGTCAGAAGTAACTGACGTTGAGATGGAAAAAAGAATAGAAATTCATAAAAAAAGAAGGCCCAAGAACTGGAAGACCTATGAAATTTCTGAAAATGATATTGGAATTCAAGGGTTCAAAAATATCTTTAATCAAATTACCAGACAAAAAATTGATGTTATTTTAATTGATTGTATTACAAATTTACTTTTTAGGATTATTTATAAATATCACCTTGAAAACATTGAAGTCATCCGCAACGAAGTAGAAAAAGCGATAGAGAAAGAAGTCGCACTGTTTTTTGATGGTTTTTTGAAAATTATAAAGGAAAGCGGTTTAAATATAATTATTGTTTCTAACGAAGTTGGATCAGGAGTTGTGCCCTACTATCCGCTTGGAAGAGTATTCAGGGATTTAATGGGTGCTGTAAATAAGAAAATAGCTGCTTGTTCCGACGAGGTTTATTTCTTTGTGGCAGGTCTGAAGCAAAAATTAAAGTAAGAAGAAAGAAAACAGCTGGAAACAAAAATAGTATAAAAATATTAGCAGGATACTAATAAAATGATAAATTTTTTAAATGCTTTAGGATTTTTAACAGTAATAAAAATTCCTGAAAAGTTTTTTTTAAAAAAAGAACAATTTTCAAAATCTCTAATTTATTTTCCCCTGATTGGGTTGCTGGTGGGCATAGCTATTTCGTTATTTTATGTTGCTGCCAGCTATATATTTCCTCTGGTTTTAGCAGTTATTTTAACAATTGGGTTTGAGATTATATTTACCGGAGGTCTTCACTACGATGGTCTTGCGGATATGTTTGACGGAGTGTTTTCAGGTAAAATTGAAAAAAATAAAATTTTGGAGATTATGAAAAAAAGTGATGTCGGGGTTTTCGGCATACTTTCAATAATTTTTTCAATTGCTCTAAAAATTTGTTTTATTTATTATATTGCGCTGCTTAATTCAAAAAATTTAGTTACTTTCTTAGCGGTACTTATTTTTATGCCTGTTGTTGGAAGGTTAAGCATGCTTTATCTATTTAGCAGATATGGCGCCGCAAAAAAAGAAGGCAGTCTTGCTGTTCTTTTCGTTAGCGAGAATAATAAAAAAATTTTTATTATATCGGCTTTTTATACGATAATACTATTTATGCTGGGAATGACTTTGGCAGGAGTTTTTTCAGGAGATGGTGCAGGCGGGACATTAGATTGGATACACCTTAAGATTGGTATGAGTGTTTTTTTATTTACATTTTTATTCTTGATACTGGCAGGCAAGTTCTTTACCAGAAGGATAGGTGGTATTACCGGAGATATTCTCGGCGGCATTTGCATAATTGTTGAGATATTTTATTTGTTTATCAGCTACCTGTGTATAAAGTTTATTTGAAATAATCCAGCAATGCAGTTGCGGTAAACAATAAAGTTACTGGTGCTTAATTCTAAATTTTATTATGCTTTAAAAAATTTATAGTATTGTTATTTTAAGGATTTATTCTCAGATATTTGATATATGAAAACTATTAATAGAACATTAAAATATACATTAATATTAATAATTATGCTGATCTTGCTGGTTATTTTTGCTTCTTCTGTTGGTTCTGCAAATTTAAGTATAAAAGAAACTACAATTATTATTGGAAGCTTTATACCACCAGTTAGTTTTTTTGTTGATGCCGACAACATTGACCCCCGGAGCTTTGCCATAATTTCACAGATAAGGCTCCCAAGGATCTTTGTGGCCATATTTGTAGGCATAGCTCTTGCAAGCGCAGGAGTAATTTTCCAGGGCATATTTAGAAATCCTATGGCAGATCCATACATAATAGGGGTTTCGGCCGGAGCTTCCTTCGGGGCTACGATTGGTCTTTTGTTCACAACTGGCATCAGGTTATTAAATATATCCTGCACCAGCATCTTTGCTTTTTTAGGTGCCATAGCAGTGACATTTCTGGTCTATAATATATCACGCATAAGAAATAAGACTTCTGTGCTCACCCTGCTTCTTGCAGGTGTTGCCCTGAGTGCGCTTTTGAGTGCCCTTAATTCATTTATCTTAATATTTAGGGCGCATGATCTGGCAAAGGTTATATTCTGGTTAATGGGAGGATTAACTGCAGCTACCTGGCAGCAGTTTTTTGTAATTGCTCCGATTATTATTATCCTTTTAGCAATTTCTAGTTTTTATATGAGAGATTTGAATATAATTTCCTTAGGTGATGAAAGAGCTTCCCAGATAGGGGTTCAGACGGAGAGGACAAAGAAGATACTTTTAATTCTTGCTTCGCTGATAGCAGCTGCTGCTGTTTCGGTAAGCGGCATTATAGGATTTGTTGGTTTAATTACCCCGCATATTTTAAGACTTATTGTGGGACCTGACCATAAGATACTGTATCCCACGTCTGCTATTGCCGGGGGAATTGTTTTGCTGGCATCTGATACCCTTGCCAGAACTATTTTAACACCAAGAGAAATACCTGTTGGGATAATAACGTCTATTGTCGGTGTTCCATTTTTTTTGTATTTGCTTATAAGATCCAAGAGAAAAGTTTTTTAATTTTTTAGGAACAAATTTACCAATATGAATGATGTTAAGAATATGAACAGTAATAGTATTTTGTCAATTGAAAATTTGAGTTTCTCTTATGATGAAGCAAGAGTATTAAATAATATTTGCTTTAATGTGGAAGAAGGAAACTTTATTTCTGTTTTAGGGCCAAATGGATCAGGCAAAACTACTTTGATTAACATGATCAGCGGGGTCTTAAAAGATTATCAAGGGAAAATAATAATTAAGGGCAGAGATGCTAAAGATCTGCCATCGCGGGAAGTTGCAAAATTGGTTGCAGTTGTTCCGCAGTATACTGACCCGGGTTTTAACTTTTCAGTTGGCGAGATAGTCACGATGGGCAGATATCCTTACCTGTCAAGATTTGAAGGAGAAAAAAAGGAAGACTTGGATGTAGTACGAGAAGTTATGGAAAAAACGGAAGTAGCAGAATTCTACGACAAAAAGTTTAATGAATTATCCGGGGGAGAGAAACAGAGAGTAATAATAGCACAGGCTCTTGTTCAGGATACACCAATATTGCTTTTAGATGAGCCTACGGCTCATCTGGATATTAATTTTCAGATTGAAGTCATGGATTTATTTTTTAAGCTGAATGCTATAGATGGTAAAACTATTGTAGGAGTTTTCCATGATATAAATTTAGCAATTCAGTACAGCAAAAAAGCTATGCTGCTGAAGGAAGGAAAAATTTTTAGCTTTGGTGACATAGCAGATACAATAAACAGAGAAAATATAAAAAGGGTATTCAATAGTGATATTTATGTTGGTAAAAATCCGTTTACCGGGAAGCTTTATGTGAGCCCGTTATTTACTTCTTTATATGACATAGATGAAACTTCTAAGAAAGAGAACAGGGAAGTTAAGGTCCATGTAATAGGCGGGGGCGGAGCTGCCTCACCTATTTTAAATCTGCTTTATAGCTATGGCTATCCAGTATCCTGCGGGGTGGTTAATACGCTGGATACAGATCTCAGTACTGCAGAAACGCTTGGTATTCCTTATGTAAGCGAAGCTCCTTTTTCGCCCATAAGCTTTTATTCACAAAATAAAAACCTGGAATTTATTAAATCAAGCGATGTTGTTATTTTACCTGATGTTGAATTTGGCCATGGTAATTTTTCAAATCTTGTGTCTGTGAAAGAGGCTCTGGGTTTTGATAAAAAAGTCGTTGTTGTAAATGCAAGAGATATTGAGAAAAGAGATCATACTGGTGGAAAAGCCAGTAAGCTATATGAGAAAATAATCACGAAGGGCGCAGTTGTTGTTGAATCCATGGACCGGATAATCAAAACTGTAAAATAAAAATAATTCTTATATATTTTTAAAATTTTATGGGAACAAAGAAAATAAATAAAAAATCCATAATG
>JAUVXY010000051.1 GCA_030603375.1 Actinomycetes bacterium
TCCAAAATGTTTCTTCATATTTTGGATAAACAAGTAAAATATTTTTGTCTGAATAAATTTTATTCATATTTTTTAATCTCATCCTTAAATTATTTATTTTATTAACTTTATTGCCATTCTCAGCATACTAAAGAACCAAACTTATAATTGGCTACAGTAATAGACAAGTAAACTGAAATAAAGTTTCAACACCCTGCCAATTATACATCGAAAATAATTTTTGTGAAACTATAAGAACACTGCGTCGTCTAACTGGTTTAAGAAATTAAGCAAGGCATAAATATGAAATAAAGTTCAGCTGGATTTAGTTTGATTCCAGACACCTGCCTTTTCACTTTTTTTATATTTTATTTAAAAGGATGTAAAATCATGAAGAAATTAAATAAAGAGGAAATTGAAAAAATAATTCCTCACAGATCCCCTTTTCTTTTGGTAGATGAGGTGATAGAGGTTGAACCGGGAAAAAAAATTAAAGGAATAAAATATGTCAGTGGAGATGAATATTACTTCAAGGGACATTTTCCATCTAACCCAATTATGCCTGGAGTCCTTATAATTGAAACTATCGCCCAGGTTGGGGCAGTTTCACTGCTAATGATGCCTGAAAATAAAGGAAAGCTGGTGCTTTTTGCGGGTATTGACAAAGCAAGATTTAAAAAAATAGTAAAGCCCGGAGACAAATTAGAGATAGAAGTGGAAATGGGAAGTTTTAGAAAAAATATTGGCAAAGCAAAAGGAAAAGCCATGGTTGGTGGAAAAATAGCCTGTATTGCAGAGATAATGTTCGCCATAGATTAAAAATAAATTTTCTTTAGAATTGAAAAATAAAATGAATGTTAAAGAAAGAGAAAATAAAGATAATATGAAGAAGGCAGCACTGATATTTCCGGGGCAGGGTTCCCAATATATAAATATGGGAAAGGATTTCTTAGACAGCAATGAGGAGTATAAAAAGTATTTTGAGATTTCAAGTGAAATTGTTGGCAAGGATATTTTAGACATCATATACGGCAGTAATGCTGAAAATAGTTTACTCGACAAAACTCAGTTTAGCCAGATTTCTATTTACAGTTTAAGTTGTGCTATAAATGATTATATTATGAGCAGCCTGCCTGCAGGAAAAAAATGTATAGACACTGTTTTGGGGCATAGCCTTGGTGAATACAGCGGGCTATACAGCAGTGGTTTTTATGATTACAGGCAGGGCGCCAAACTTGTGTCGCACAGGGGTAAATTAATGGGAAACAGCAGCAGACAGGGTATGATGGCAGCTGTAATAGGGTCTGATTTAGATGCGGTTTATAGTGTCTTAAAAAGCTACAAAGACAGGGTCTTTATAGCAAATTTTAATGATTATTCGCAGATTGTAATAAGCGGATATAAAAGCGATGTCAAAAAAGCTGCAAGTGAGCTTAAGCAAAATGGTGCAAAAAAAGTTATTCCATTAAAAGTTAGCATTGCCTCACATTGCCCCCTGATGAGAGAAGTATCAGAGCAGTTAGAAAAGTTCATTGAAGACAGCGTAAATTTTAAGGACCCGGCTATAAAATTTTTTTCCACGACCAACGTATCATATGCTGGTAAGGGTGATATTAAAAAAGTCCTGGTAGAGCAGCTGGTAAATCCAATCAGATGGATTGACAGCATAGAATATTTATTGAGGAAAAATACAAAAATTTTTATTGAAGTAGGACCGGGAAAGGTGCTGTCAGGCCTGGTAAAAAGGATTGCAAATAAAAACAATGCAGAAAATATTAAGACTCTAAAAACTGACAGGTGGGAAGACATTTTAAAGGTGAAGGAAGTATTAGCGGAGGAAGGGATTATATATGAAACTTAAAGACAAAATTAGCATAGTAACAGGCGGGGCCAGGGGCATTGGTGCAAAAATTTGCGAAGAGTTATTAAAAGAAGGCGCCACCGTGTATATTTTTGATGTAAATGATAAGGAAGGAAAAGAAGCCGCAGGCAGGCTTCAATCTGCATATGGAAACGGGAGGGCATATTTTTTTAATGTTGACATAACAGATGAAAATGAGGTTAAGAAGACTATAGATGAAATTGTAAAGGTGCAGGGCAGGATAGATATTCTTGTAAATAATGCTGGAATTACTATTGACAATTTAATAATGAGAATGAATCTGGCTGATTGGAAAAAAGTAATAGAAGTGAACCTTACGGGAGCTTTTATATGCTCAAAGCATGTAGTTAAAAATATGATAAAAAAAAGAAGCGGAAAGATAATAAATATTTCGTCAATAGTTGGGGTTCATGGAAATGCCGGGCAATGCAATTACTCAGCATCAAAAGCAGGGATAATAGGATTTACAAAATCATTGGCAAAAGAGGTTGCAAGTAGAAATATCATGGTTAATGCTGTCGCCCCCGGTTACATACAGACAGAAATGACACACAAATTAGATGAGAATGTAAGGAGAAAGCTTATGAGCCTGATACCTGCAGGAAAGTTAGGGAGTGTGGATGATGTAGCAAAAGCAGTACTTTTCCTCGCAGGCGAAGATTCTGACTACATAACAGGTATTGTTTTAAATGTGGATGGTGGAATGGGAATTTAATAAATTTTTAACTTTTTAGATAATATTTACAACAAGGAATGGTGATAAAACAAAAGATGGACAGAAGTGATAGAAGAGTAGTGATAACAGGGATTGGTACCGTAACTCCGATAGGACTAAATTTAGAGGAATTTTGGAACAATCTTGTTTCAGGAAAATCAGGAGTAAGCAGGATTGACAGGTTTGATGTGGATAAAATAGCATCTAGAATAGCAGCGCAAGTCAATAATTTTGATCCTAAAGATTATATAGATTTTAAGCAGGCTAAAAGGATGGACAGATTTGCCCAATTCGCCGTAGCTGCTGCGGTAATGGCGCTTGAGGACTCTAAATTGAAAATAAATAGCAGCAATGGCGGGGATGTCGGAGTTTATATTGGCAGCGGAGTAGGCGGTCTTGGAACTCTGGAGAAGCAGTATCAGAGGCTTTTGGAAAGAGGGCCCGACAGGGTAAGTCCGTTTCTTATTCCTATGATGATAAGCAATATGGCTTCCGCACAGGTGTCTATTGCAAGCGGAGCAAAGGGACCGGTTAGCACAACAACTACAGCATGTGCTGCAGGTTCAAATGCAATAGGCGATGCATTTGAGATTATAAAAAGAGGCAGTGCAGAAGCTATGTTGGCAGGCGGCAGCGAAGCGGCAATTACACCTCTGGGAATGGCTGGATTTTCCAACATGAATGCTCTTTCTGCAAGGAATGATGATCCGGAAAAATCATCAAGGCCTTTTGACAGGGATAGAGATGGTTTTGTAATGGGGGAAGGAGGTGCTGTCTTAATTTTAGAAGATCTGGAGCATGCTATAAGAAGAGACGCAAAAATATATTGTGAAATGTTTGGTTACGGCCTTTCAGGCGAAGCTTATCACATAACTGCACTGGAAGAGACAGGGCTGAATGTTATAAGATGTATAAAAAATTGTTTGAGGGAAGGCGGCATTAGTTTAGATGAAGTAGATTACATAAATGCTCACGGAACTTCTACCCCATTAAATGATATTGTAGAAAGTAATGCTATAAAAAAATGTTTTAGCGGTAGTACAGATAAAATTAATGTAAGTTCTACAAAGTCAATGACAGGGCACTGTCTTGGGGCAGCAGGAGCTATTGAAGCAGCAGCCTCAGTTTTAGCTATAAAAGATGGTACTGTCCCTCCTACAATTAATTTGGATAACCTTGATGAGAAATGCGCACATTTAAATTATACGCCAAATGTTAGTGTAAAAAGAGACATTAATGTAGCCATTTCTAATTCAATGGGTTTTGGGGGCCATAATGTTACTCTTGGATTTAAAAAATATGAGGAGTAGGCGCTGAGTTCTGATGAATGACTTAGAATGCAGAAATTGCAAAAAAAAGATTAGCGAAGAAAAATTTATGTCAAATTTGTGGATATGCCCATTTTGTGGCTACCACAGCTATGTGAGTGCCAGAGATAGGATTCAGATAACCACAGATGATAACAGCTTTGTTGAATTAGGCAACAGCATCCATTCGGTAGATTTTTTAAATTTTTATGATATTAAACCATACAGCACCAAACTAAAAGAAGCAAAACTAAAATCCAGTCTGGAGGATGCAATTATGGTTGGAAAAGCAAAAATAAAGAATTGCAACATTGCTTTAGGTGTTATGGATTTTAGTTTTATTGGTGGGAGCATGGGAAGTGCTATTGGGGAAAAGATTAAAATTATCACAGATTATAGTATTGAAAAAAAAGTTCCACTGGTAATATTTTGTGCCTCTGGAGGGGCAAGGATGCAGGAAGGTGCAATGTCGCTTATGCAGATGGCAAAAACAGTTTCTTGCATAAACAGGATTAGAGAAAACAAGATACCATATTTTTGTATTGTAACAAATCCTACGTCAGGTGGTGTTAGTGCAAGTTTTGCAACTATTGCAGACATTATTATATCAGAACCCGGAGCACTATTTTGCTTTGCCGGGCCAAGAGTTGTAAAGCAGACTATAAAAAAAAGCGTACCCTCTGATTTTGGCACTTCAGAAAGAGGCTTAAAAAATGGGCAGGTTGATATTATTGTTAGCAGAAATGACATAAGGGATACAATAGCAAAACTTTTAAAACTATTTAAGAGATGATGATATGGATTTAAAGAAATTAGAAAAAGTTCCAAAAAATTATTTTAAGGAAATTTTAGAGTCATTGTCTAAAATGGAAAAGCTTAAGAGAACGCCTTTTTTCTCTGGCATTCATTTTACAGAAGCTGAAAGGGAGCTTGCTCAAAAAATTAACAATTACAGGAAAATCGAAAAGGAAGCTAAAAAGGTATGGAAAATTGTAGAACTTTCAAGAAATGAAAACAGGCCGCAATGCCTCGATTATATTAACGGCATTTTTGAAGATTTCATACAGCTGGCCGGGGACAGGCAAACAGGTGATGATAAATCAATAATTGCAGGTCTTGGCAGGCTGGCGGGAACAACGGTAGCTGTTATAGGAAACAACAAGGGAAAAGATATAAAACAGAGGGTAGAGCATAACTTCGGCATGGGGATTCCACAGGGATATCGAAAATCTCAGAGAATTATGAAACTTGCTGATAGATTTGGGTTCCCAATTATTACTTTTGTTGACACCCCGGGTGCTTATCCAGGTCTTGAAGCTGAAGACGATGGGCAGGCTGGTGCAATTGCAAAAAGCATCCTTACAATGTTTGAGGTAAAAGTTCCGATTATATCTGTTTTAATAGGTGAAGGAGGAAGCGGAGGTGCACTGGCGCTGGCAGTTGGCAACTATGTAATGATGCTTAAAAACGCAACATATTCTGTTATATCTCCTGAGGGATGCGCGGCAATCCTGTGGAAAGATCCTTCTGGTTCCAAACTCGCAGCCAGGGCTCTAAAAATTACTTCAAAGGATTTAATCAGACTAAAGATAATTGACAGAATAATCCACGAGCCGCTTGGCGGTGCGCAGAATAATCCAGAAAGAATAGTAAGGATAGTAAAAAAATATATTATATATGCATTGGAAAGATATGAGAATGTCCCGGGCGAAGAGCTGAAGATGCAAAGAGCAAAAAAATATGAATCTATGGGTATTTTTAGCTATACTGACAAAGCATAACCTTTCTTCCCTTTTACTGCTTCTCAGCAAAGGTTCTATATTTTTGTTAAATAAAATTTATTGGCCAACATAAAGCGTAACAATGCTATTTTGAGATATGTAATTTTCTGACTCAGGAACTTGTCCTAGCACCAATCCCTTTTGTACCGAATAATCTGTTTTTACATAGATTGTTTCAAACTTTATATTATTAGTATCCAGTATGTTTTCAGCTTCAGCTAAACTCATCTGTATAACATTTGGAACTTGCATTAGATGTTCTGTTGTAGTTGTTATTATTTCTACAAGGCTATTTTCTTTGACTTTAGAGCCCGGAGGAGGATTTATTTGTATGACAGTGCCGACAGTACCTGCAGGATGTTCTGTGCTGGGTATTTTGCTGCTAATCACAACCAGGCCCAAAGATTCTAGATAAGTATATGAATATAAGTAGTCAAGGCCTATTATGTCAGGAACAACTATTATTTTTTCTCCCATGCTTATGGTTATATCTATATCGGCTTCAGTATTAATTTTTTCACCAAATTCTGGTCTCTGGCATATGATTATATCCTTATCAAAAGTTTCAGAGTAAGCTTTAGAAATTGTTCCTGTCTCTAATCCATATTCTTCTAAAACTTTGCGCCCCTCTTCCTCACCTAGCCCCACAATGTTTGGCACTAAAATACTTTTGTTTTCCTCCCCTTTGCTTACCAAAACTTCTATCTCGCTGTTTGCGGGAACACTGCTGGCAGAATATGGCAACTGGCTTATTATGAGCCCTTCAGCTGTATTAGAGTCGTATACAATGTCTTTTATGACTAAATTTAAATTGTATGTAGACAGTATTTTTTCAGCGCTCTCAGCAGAAATATTTTCTATTGGCGGTACCACAACTAAACTCTGCCCGCTTTGCTCATTTTTTAAGCTATAATATTTTACGCAAAATACTAAAAACAGGATTAAAAATAAAAGCGTAAAGACGTAGGAAAGTATATTGTAAAAATTTAACTTTATCTTCTTTGTTGCCTGGCTGCCGCTAGCTGTGCCGTAGTAGTATCCGGCGCCTTTTTTATGATGCAATTTGTCATGCATATATTTTTCTTTATCTTTGTCTTTATCTATCGTCAAAGGTTTGCCGTCCAGGAAATTTTGCAGGTCTTTCTTTAATTCGTTTGCATTCAGATAACGTTTTGAAGGATTTTTTTCCAAACAATGCATGACAATTTTTTCTAATTTTTCCGGAATGCCGCTGATTAGCTTAGATGGCTTTACCGGCAGGTCTCCTATGTGCTTTAAGCTTATATCAATTGAGCTCCCGCCCCTGAAAGGAACATCTGCAGTTAACATCTCATACAGCACTATTCCTAAAGAATAAATATCAGTTCGACAGTCAAGAATTTCCCCTTGCGCTTGTTCAGGTGAGATATAATGCGCCGTTCCAATTATGTTTATTGTTTTGGTAATATCGTCATTTAGAGACTTGGCAATTCCAAAGTCAGCAACCTTTACTATCCCATCAGTGGTCATAAGAATATTCTGAGGTTTAATATCTCTATGTATCAAGTCATTTCTGTGAGCTATCTCTAACGCGTTGCATATTTGAACTGCATAGTTTGCTGCAATTTTTGGATTTATAATGCCTTTTTTATCTATTATTTCCTTTAAGCTTTTCCCTTCAACATATTCCATGCAAATAAAATATGAACCATTAAACTCTCCCCAATCATATATTGATACGATATTTGGGGCATTAAGTTTGGCTAAAATTTGTGCTTCTCTTCTAAATCTTGCCACGAAATCTTTGTTGCTGGCATAGTTTTCAGATAATATTTTTATAGCTATCGGCCTGTTTAATTTTAAGTCTGTGCCAACATACACGTCAGCCATGCCGCCGGATGCTATTTTTTTTATTATCCTGTATCTGTCTGAAATTAATTTGTTGCAGGTGATATTATCTTTGTCAGGCATAATGTATTTATATTTTTACAACAATAACGGTTATATTGTCTAATCCGCCTTTTCTTTTTGCAGAATTTACCAGGTTTTGCGCGATATCCTCTGAACTGCTAAATTTATTTATTATTTTCAATACATAGCTGTCTCTCAGCATGGAATTCAGCCCATCAGAGCATAGAAGCATGGTGCTGCCCGGCTTAAGTTTTGCCGTAAGAAAATCCGGCTCCATACTTTCGGCGATACCTAAAACATTGGTCAAAAAATTCTTCTTTGGGTGGTTAAAAGTTTCTTCATAACTTATTTTTCCGCTTCTATACAATTCTCCGACAATTGTATGGTCAGAAGTTAGAAGTTTAAAATTGTCTTCCGATTTAATGTAAAGTCTGGTGTCGCCAACATGGATTATGTATGCTGTGTTGTTATGGATGTAACAGCAGGTAAAAGTAGTTCCCATGCCGCCGTATTCAAGTTTAGCAATGGATTTTTTATAAACTTCTTTATTTGCTGAATTGATGCTGAAGCTTAAAGCTTGTTTGATATTTTCAGGCTTTAAGCTTTTATAAAAATTTTTTACGAATGTTTCAACTGCAGTTTTGCTTGCAATTTCACCTGCTCTGTGTCCGCCCATACCATCAGCGACTATAAATAAATTACTATCAGCATAAAAATAATCCTCATTTTTTTCCCTGTAGTTTCCTATATCTGTTTTTGCAAAATATTCCATGAGCTTTATTTTTAAACGCAAGCCAGTAAGTTTGTTTTTGTGTTTTATTTTATAACTTTACAATAACAAAGAAAAGTAAAAAAGATATCAGAAAAAATAAGGAGATCCGGAAAGGGGCTTTTTCATTTTATGAAGGGAAACCTTATTGTGTCTCACTGCGGTCACTTTAATAAGATCCCAGGGTTACAGGTTTAGAAATAAACCCCTGCGCAACGGAATAATAGAAAAATTAATTATGTATTGTAATTTGCTTATTGGTAAACTATAATACATAATTATGTATAGTTCATTACAACAGAGAGAAGTATTTCATCTGGAGTTTTTGAGATGGTTCGGCCCCAGGGCTGGTCCTAAACACTATGCCCTAAAAGGTGGGGTAAACATGCGGCTCTTCTTTGGAAGTATCAGATACTCTGAGGATATGGATCTTGACTTATCGGGAATAAGAGTAGATATTATCCAGGAAATAGTCTTAAAAATACTTAACACACAGAATTTTGTTGATAATTTAAGACCTTATGGTATACAGAGAGTTTCTATTCCAGATATGGTAAAGGCAAAACAGACTAAAACAACTCAAAGATTTAAAATCCATCTGGCAACTTTTGCCGGAGAGGATCTTTTTACCAAGGTTGAATTCTCACGAAGAGGTATGGAAGATGGAATAGTAGTTAATGCTGTCCCAGATTCTATACTGCGTACTTATAAATTAATTCCTATTATAGTGCCACATTATGATGCTATGTTTGCAACTATACAAAAAATAAGTGCACTTGCCTCAAGGCCCGCAGTCCAGGCAAGGGATATTTTTGATTTATATATATTAAGTCCTAAATATTCGATCTCTGAAATAAGCGAATTGAGAATCCTCAAAAAAGATAAATTAGAAAAAGCATATGAAAATTTATTTTCTGTTACATTTGAGCAGTTCCGTGATAGCGTAGTCTTATTTTTACCGCCTGATGAGCAAGCGAGTTACAACTCGAAACTTTTTTGGGATGAAATAAAACTAAAGGTAGCAAATTTATTGGAGAGACTAATAAATAAATATGGTTAAAAAATCTATTTTAACGTTTGCTAAAAAACTAAACAGACAAGTGTTTACTACACGTGAAGCAGCAATGCTTTCAGGGAGTTCATTGTCCAATGCTTCAAAAATGCTCAAAACTCTTGAAAAAAAGGGACTTGTTTTTAAAGTAGTCAGAGGTATCTGGGCAGAAACTGGAAACGAAAGGCTAAGTCCCTATAGTGTAATCCCTTTTTTGTTAACAAAAAACAGGGCTTACGTCTCTTTTATAAGCGCACTTCACCTATATGGTATAATTGAACAGATTCCCCAGGAAATAACATTAGCTTCAACAATTCATACAAAAAAAATTCATACAAAAGTAGGAACATTTTTTATTCACCGTATATCCCCTTCATTTTTCGATGGT